>JAYVTN010000106.1:0-2217 GCA_043788785.1 Spartobacteria bacterium
CTACATCTTTTCTGATGGGATCGCAAAGCCACGCCGCCGGGCTAATATCATTCTACGCTCCGGCGTGAACTTGCCACTAATTGCGGCGGACTACACTAGGTTGAATCCTTGGGACGCCCCCGCCATGCGACGCCATCCCGCTCCTTGGTGCGTCTGTCCTCGGGTGAACCCTCTGCACAGACCGTCTCCCGCGAGCCCATGCCCCCGTTGGGGAGACCCGTCGTCAAAGCGCGGTGTTACCAACCGACCCATTCCCCCGCCGGCTCCGGGGCGGATTCCAAATGTTGCTTATTCAGGAGGAGGCGGTTCCTCCAGCGTATCCCCGTCCCCAATCCGCGTCCCGGCACCAAAAAAAAGAGCCTGGAACGCGCAACGTTCCAGGCTCTCCAAATTCGAAAAGAAAATGTCGGCTACTTAGCGGGCTTCTCTTTCTTGGGCTTTTTGACTTCTTTTTTGTGACTGTTATTGCCTTTGGCCATAATAAGTTTCGTTGATCCCGGCCTGCGATTCCCGTCAGGGGAAGGGATCGCACCAAGGAATCCCTTTCTCTTACCCTCTTCCGACGCTCGCGTCACGTCTAAGATTACCGGGTTTGCGCGAAATCTGCCTTGGGCGGCTGAGCTGCATCGGGATCAGGGCGGGATTGTGTTTTCGGGATCGGAATGCCGGGTCACTCCCCGCCTCAAATCCTGTCAATCCCGGTGATCCTGTCAAAAACCCCGGACCTCTTCCTGTCGGCTCCCCGGCTTCCTCCAAATTGGGCATGGATTTGCCCTTTAGCCGACTATAAGTTTATTCGCTCGTGCTGTCGTCCCCGTCGGTCGACATCCCGCTTTCGGCCTTTCTCATGAGTTTTCCTCCATCCGGCATCATCCAAACGCTGCGCCAGTGGCTGCATCCCTACCCGCTTTTTCACCGGGCATGGAGGGTGGGCGTCCATGCCCGGCGACGTATTTTGCGCAAACCGCGAACGATGGTCGAAGGGCCCAACCTCCTGCCGCTGCTCATTCAGGTCCTTGCGGCGTTCTCCAAGACCGGTCACGGGGATGTGATGGAAGAGGAAATCGATTCCTCCCTCGGCTTCTTACGGTACGACTATCCTGAAGCGGTGTATTCGGAGCTCCGGAAGCTGTTCCGCCAAGCCCTCAACGAGCAGCAGGATCTCAGCGCGATGGCCTTGAAATTGGCCAACCAGTTGAGCACCGAGCGCAAGATCATGTTGGGAGTCCAGCTCTATGACCTCATTTCCAAGGCGGGCTTGGATCAGGATCAAGTGATTGCTTACTACGGCTTCATGGCACAATTGGGCATGGCCGCCCAAGCCATCGACATCGTTTACCAGCTCAATGCCAACGAGGAGTCCGACAAATCGGTCTACCAGCACGGCCAATCGCCCCTGGAATCCCTCACATTCGGTGCCAATGGAGCCTCCGACGTGCAACTCAAGGGCCTCAGCGGGGCCGAACGCTTGGTCGCTTTTCGCTATCACGACCTGATTCTGCTCAAAAACCAGAGTTCCAAAGGCATCGTGGTTCGCGGGCGTCCTCTTGGGCCAGGAGCCTTTTGCCGGATCTTCTCCAGCCAACGCATCGTCCTGGGCGAACAAGTCCTCACCTACCAGGACCTGGCATTCTATTTTAATGCCAAGAAGAACGTCTCGGTCACCGTCATTTACATCTCCGTTTCCACCGATGACGAAGTGCATTTGGAAAAAGCCAAGACCCGGGAATCGGTTTTAGAAGTCCGCTTCGGGCTCAAAGTCAAGGTACGTGCCCTCAAGAACATCGACGCAACCCTCAACGGGGTGACCCTCACTTCGGGAACCATCATCGAAGCCACCCTCGAAGACCGGATCATTTTCCATAACGATTCCGAGATGCCCCTGGGCGAGCTTCGTCGCCGGGCCCGGGCCCTGGGAGGGCGGTTCCAGCTTAAAGCTTACAAGTCCAGCTACCTGGTCTCCAACAACCCGTCCCTGCTCGATGTAGACGACATCCTGCTCTCGCCGGGCACCAGCGGGGAAGTGCTCCTGAAGATCCTTTGTAATTACGAGGAACGGATCGGCAAATTGGAGGTCCTCCAAGCCGACCGCCCCATCCTGGTTGGCGATATCCCCGTACGCAATACCTACGCGCTCAAGGACGGGGACACCATCCGCATCGATACCGGGCAGATTTTGCGCTGCAATTTCTCCGAGCGCATCATCGAGGAGGAGCG
>JAYVTN010000107.1:0-2100 GCA_043788785.1 Spartobacteria bacterium
ATTGTGGCAAAAAACCAGAAGGTCTTTTTCACCAACTCATGGCCGATAATGCTCTCCAGGAAGTCATGCAGACTTTCTACCAGCCACTCCCAGAAGTTCTGCGCGCCATCGGGAACCTGCTTGATGTTGGCCGTCGCGATCCTGGCAAAGATGATGATCAAAAGAGCGGCCGCCCAAGTAATCAACATCGAACTGTTGATCATGAATTTCCCGAAATGAGCAATAACCGGGGCGTTCTGGGTCAGTCCATGGTGTTCGGCATGGGCCTGATGCTCGACATGGGCGGCGGCGGGTGCCTCCGCAGTCACTTCCAGCGCGACGGCGGCCATGGACCATCCACAGACCAGCGCGATAGCCAAAAATAGCGACAGAAAACGACTCATGGAGAGCCGCTGCAGTGAAATCCGCGATATGAAGGGATGATTGTTCATTTCCAAAAAATGGCAATTCACCTCCGCTGCTCAACCGTTAAGAAAACGGTTTGCGTGCCGGGGAGGGGCAAGCAAGGCAGCAGAGACGAGAGCGAAGTACAATAGAAAACCAATGGGCGGAGAGAGGGCAAGCAGTTTGTGAAACTTTTCACAAGCGCCCCTCCCCTCCCCTCCCTGCCCAACTCAAGCTCCACTCCCCACTCGCACCCCGGCACGGCTGATCAACAACTCCTTGAGCCGCTCGGTGGTGTTTTGCACCGAAAACTTCTCCCGCGCCACCGCCATGGCCGTACGCGCACAGCTGCCCGCCAGTCCCGTGTCCAAGAGGAAGGTCTCTAAAGCTTGAGCTAAGAGCTCGGGCGACCCGGGTTCCACCAGCAAGCCGCTTAGCCTGTCCTCGATCATCTCCGGAACCCCTGCCAAGCGGGTGGACACGACAGGCACACCGGCCATCATGGCTTCCATGATGACCGTTGGCAGGTTATCGCTGCCACCGCCGACTTCGGGCACACAGGCCAAGGCAAACACATCGGCGGTTACCAGCAAGGCACGCACTTCCTCCTGCGCCCGCGGTCCAAGCAATCGCACGCTGGCGTGGAGTCCCGCCTCATCGATCTGGGCAGCTAGCTCCCGTTCCATGGGACCGCCGCCCACAATTAGACACTCAAACCGGTGCCCGCGCTGAGCTAAAATCCGGCAGGCCTCGATCAAATCCCCAAAGCCCTTCTTCTCCACGTAACGGCCTATGGAGACAATCCGGGGCACCTCCCCCTGCTTGGCAACCGGTGGGAATAGACTATCGATTCCATTGAAAACCCGGTGAATTTTGCCTTTGGCCCCGGGATACTTCTCCTCCATCCACCGCCGGGCAAAGTCGGTTTCAGTGACGACAAATTTGGCGCCGGCAACCAGTTGCCCATTGGAAACCGGATAATCGTTCTCGCAGAAGATATCGTTGGCATGGCCGGTGAAGCTATAGGTAAAGCCGTAGATCTGCTGGAGCCACCAGGCCAGGCGCGCAGCCATTCCCGCAAAATGCGCGTGGACGTGCTTGATCCCGTGCTTTTTAAGCACAGGCCCCAGCCATAGGGCCTCGAAGAGACGGTTGGCATCCTTCTCCCTAAGCTGCTTTGGGGTGCGCCATCGCACCAGTAAAGGTAACTGCACCCGTTGGCGGATGTCGGCTGCCAGTGGCATTTGAAGGATCAGTGGATCCAAGGCCGGCATTGCCACGGGATCCTCGGGCGGGCGCATGGAGACCAGCAGGGGTGCCATGCCTTGGCGCACCATCTCCGCCACTTCCCGATAGACAAACGTTTGGACAAACGAGGGAAACCGCTCAAAGAGATAAGCAAAGCTATGCGCACCCATGGCTTCTAAGAAGGGGTTCTGATGCCTTTTCCCAGTGCCCGCGCTTCCTCATAAATTGCTTCCAGGGTACTGATGGCCTTGGAACGTTCGAACTCCTCGCGCACAGCGTCCGCGGCAGCGCGTCCGAACTGGGCATACCGATCGGCATTGCCCGTCAGTTGCAGGATCGATTCAAAAAGCGCCTCGTGGTCGCCTTCCCCGACCAACAACCCCGTGCGTCCGTGCTCGACCGCTTCCGGGATCCCTCCATGGGTGGTTGCCAGAACGGGCAACCCTGTTGCCATCGCCTCCAGCATCG
>JAYVTN010000108.1:0-3045 GCA_043788785.1 Spartobacteria bacterium
GGCGGGTCGGGCGGGTCGGGCGGGCTCTCGGGTCATCTCGAGCTGACCTGCGCCGCGGCTCCCCATGGGGCCAGCTACCTGCGCCAGCAGTCCTTTAAAACGCCCATTCACCTCAGCAAACCCCATCAAGATGGAGGCGCGCTCATCGTCAACGTAGTCAATCCCACGGCTGGCCTTCTGGCCGGCGACCGGATCCGGATGCGGATCGCGGTTGAAACCGGCGCCCACTTGGTCTTAACCACGCCCAGCGCCAGCCGCGCCCATCGAATGCCCGAAGGCTACGCTGCCATCGACCAGGAGTTCCTAGTCGCTCCCGGCGCACTGCTCGAAAACTGGCCAGAACTTTTCATCCCCCAAGCCGGAGCCCGGTATCGCCAGCAGTCCACCTTGCGTCTTGGGCGTGGGAGCGAATTGCTCTTTTTCGAGATGCTCGCTCCGGGCCGGACTGCTTTTGGAGAGACGTTCGCCTACGAATCCTTGGAGTGGAAGATGGACCTATTTGTGGACGCTCGCGTCGTGGCCCGGGAGCGGTACGTGCTCTCGCCGCACAACGGCAGTTTGGAAGCGCTCAGGGCACAATTTCCAGAGGCCTACTACGCGAGTTGCTTTGTGGCCTCGCCGCGGCTGACCCCTGAATCGCGCTGTTGGCAAAGGGTGCACGGCCTGCAAGGCGCTGACGCGTGGGTAGGCTACAGCGCTTTGGGCTCCGACGTTTGGTGTATCAAGGTAGTCGCGGCCGGGAGCATCGCCCTGCGCCGCACCATGGCAGCGCTCCGGAGCGAACTTTACGCTGCCCTGGGGAGGCCCTTGCCTGCCCTACGCCGCCTGTGAAACACGGGTGAAGCTGAAGGAGAGCAAGCCAAACGGACGGGGCGGCTGGACCGGGGGCGTGGGCACGGTGCCGGCGAGCGGATCGGGGGGCAGGCTTGCCGACGGCGGACCGGCAACGGCAACTGCCGAATTTAGGTTTAGGACATCATGAAAACTGAAGTGCGAAGGGCCCAGGTACAGCCCTTCAATCTTCATCTTTGTTCGCCGGGGCCATCTGGCTGATTGCCTCCCGTAGCAAGGCGCTGGCGGGCTCTTTGGGAAACTGGCGGGCTAGGGTACGCGCCAGCTCCAACGCGCCTGCCACGTTGTTGTTGGCGCGCATCAGGGCGATCTCGTGGAGAGCCGTGCGCACAATGTCTGCCGGCTCCGTATAAAGACGGCGCGCGCGCTCAAAACTCTCCAACGCCGGCCCCGTTTGGTGGGCCTCGGTTTGGAGCAATCCCAACCCTTCCAGGATTGCGCCACTCTTGTATTGGGCCGCGGACTGGTTGAGGAGCGCGGCGGCCTGGGTGGGATCCCGACTCCAGAGCTTGGCACCTTTTGCATACGCCTGCCACGGATCTGCCGGGCGCGGATCGAAGATCTCCGCGGCTGCCCGGAATGGGCGGTAAAGTGGGTCGCCGATAAACGTCGTCATCCACGAAAGCACGCGCTCGGACATCCACGCGCTTTCGGCAAAAGTCAACCCGGCGCGCAGGCGGTCATGGAAGACGTCCAGGTTGGGAGTCAGCGCCAGATAAGGTTCGGCCACATTCCCCATCGTGGCCGCTGCACCCGCACAGAGCAGGGGCGCGCACCATTGCCGGGCAGGCTCGCGCAAGCTGAGGGCCGAAAAGGAATGGATATGGACAGCGATGGCGCCGGGTTCAAAGCGGAACCCCGGTTGGGTCATGGGACCGGTGGCTTGGTCGCTGTACCATCCGAAATAGAGGCCCACCGAGCGCATGGGGTAAGCGGCAGCAAAGAGAGCCTCCGAGTTATCGAAAATCACAGGGCTCCCCGCGCGACGCGCTGCCGTAGCCACATTGGAGAGCCACCGGTCGCCTTCGGCCAAGGGGCCTTCGCGGATGCCGCGTCCATCCACATAGGTGAATCCGCCCAGACCCTGGCGCTCGGCCTGCAAGGAATCCCGGATCATGCGCCGGACAACCTCTGGAGTTGGCGCATCCAAGCGGCACACCAGAAGCAACCCGGGCAGGAGCGCGTCGTTGATGGGCAGGAAACTGCGGTAGTAGGGATTATTGAGGGTGCCCGAGATGACCTTGGAAAAGAGCCCCAGGCCGGCTAGTTCGGAGTCCACCGAGGCCCCATTGGAGGCGCTCACCGCGGGGGGGCCCGTCCGCAGGTCGCCTTCGTAATTGGCTGTTTGCGCGATCCTTAGGGGCATGCCGCGCAGGAGCACGACGAACCGGATCTCGCACGATTGCACTCGGCCCAGGGGATCATCGGCTGCGCGCAAATGCCACCACTGCCGTTGGTTGAACAAGGTCCTCAGGGGCTCGGCAATGTCCTGGTCGTACTGCTGACGGCTAATCTCTTCCTGGGTCGCGCAATCGAGGCCTACCACATGGTCCTCTGCAATCTGCCGTTTGGAGGCGTAGAAGCGTGCCAGCTGGCCCGACTCGGGATCCTTCGAATTGAAAACCACCAGGGTTTGGGCTGAGAGCGAGCGGGGCGTGGTGGATTCCCCAAAAAGCGTTTCATCGCCAGAAGCGGGTTGGTTGCACAAGCCGAGTGCCACCGCAGATATCCAGCAGCGCAACAGGACTGTGGCTTTCATAAGTGGAGCTTCATGCCATCGAAAGCGATGCCGACCCGGTCGGGCAACGTGGCTTCTGTCTCTGCATGCCCGAGGTCGTGGCAGAGATGGGTGAGCCAAGTTTGTTCGGGTTGCACCGCGCGTGCGACTTCCAAGGCCTCTCCCACGCTCATGTGGGTGGGATGCGGGATATGCCGCAAGCCGTCCAGTATCAAATGACGGACCCCGCCGATCAACTCCACCACGTGGGCCGGGACGGACTTGCAGTCACTGAGGTAAGCGGCCAGCCGCTTTCCATTGCGCTTGAGGAGATAGCCGAAAACCTTGGCCCTGCCATGGGGTACTGGCAATGGAACCAGTTCGGTTTGGCCCAAGCTGAAGGGGCCATCAATGATCCGCGGATCGGGGTGGATATAGCCTGGAAACCGGTTTTGGCCATTGAAGGCCCAGGCGAA
>JAYVTN010000109.1:0-7937 GCA_043788785.1 Spartobacteria bacterium
CGTTGCCCTGGGCTGGGGCTAGGGCGTTGCCAGCCCTGGGCTGGAATGGAGCAGGCCGTTGGCCTTCCAGAATAGAGCAGGACTTGGTGCCAACCTCAGCTACGGTTTCTTGGAATGAACGTCGAATTGGAAAAGGGTCTCAAGAAAGCCTGCATCATAGGGGCCGAACGGCACCTGTTCGTGTGTATCGGCCCGGACTGTTGCGAGTCGCAAGCCGGGGAAGCCCTTTGGGAGGTGGTCAAAACCCTGGTGCGCGAGAGCGGGTTGCGAGTTATGCGCACGCGAGCCGGCTGTTTCCGGATCTGCACTGGAGGCCCGTGGCTGGTTGTCTATCCCGATGGGGTTTGGTACGGCGCGGTAACGGCTGAGCGTTTCGAGCGAATCCTCCAAGAGCATCTAATCGGCGGGGTGCCTGTGGGGGAATGGGTGGTGATCCAGAACGGGCTGTCCGGGGCGTGTCAGGGAAATTTGCAGACGCCCTCTTGAAAGCGCACTAATCAATCCTTGAAGGTCGCCACCAGTTCCCGAACGCGACGACTCCATTCCTCTGGACCCATAAAGCCGGTTCTGATGGCCCACCAGATGCGGGGCACGCCAACTGGAACCTCTAGCATGGGGAGGAGCTTTCGGTAGAGATAAGGTTGCCCATACGCGTCCAGGAAGGCAGCCGCACAGGAAAGCCACTTGGTTGCATGGATCCGTCCTGCCATGTCCTGCAGGAAAACCAGGACGTCATCGAGATGGCGGGACCCGGCTGGGAGAGCGGGGTCGTGTTGGACTTCAAAATCGATAATGCGTGCCCGGTCGCACTCGGGTTCGTAGATGAAGTTCCCCAAGTGAGAATCCCCATGGGACCACAATGAGCCAAGCGGGGCCCAGACAATACCGTGGGCCCGTCGCAACTCGCGTCCGGCGGCCGCTGTCATGCGGGGAGTAATGGTGCCATCATCCAGGGGGATCGTGAGATTGATGCCTGGAAGCTCCTCGGCGGCCACGGTGCGAGGCTCTGGCAAAAGACTATCAAACTGATCGCCGTGTAGGAGCCGGAAACTATCGAGCTCCCGCTGTTGCCACTGGTCGACCGGAACAATGGTGCGCATGGGGGAATGGGCGAGCCGGAAAAAGACATTGGCGCACCCCAAAAGGAGAGTGGTAGCCCGGCGCCGCCGTTTCAACCACATCGGACGTCCATGCAGAACCACCCGGGTCATGGTATTGACCCGGATATGATCTATGCAGGTTTCTGCAAGGGACGAGAGACGCACACCGGGGGAAACGCGGACGGGATTTGAACCGCTAGGGAGCCGGGCAAACCGCTAGGGCGCGGAGGCGGGACCTGGGAGGGCCGAGGGAGTTTCTGTGCTGGGGGCAGGCTGCGGGGTCGGCTCGGCGGGCTTGTCCACGAGGGAAAGTTCGAAGGCCCCCCTGTCGGGACGGCTGAGCTCGAAGGCACCCTCGAATCCGGTCACCGATGCTGGCGCGCTTTGGTTGGCATCGCTATTGCCAATGCTGAGCTTGCCGGTTGTCGCGGCTGTCTTGAATTCAACGCTCAGGGCCGGGGTGGCCAGCCCGAGGTCCGGGGTCGCCGGTCCAATCCAGCGCACGGCGCGAAGAGAGCAAAGCGTATTGATCAAGGACTGCGCATTGATTTGGTTCACGTAGCCGTCGCCCTTGGCCAACTTCCATTTGTCTTTGTCTCGTTCCAGCGTGATCGCGGGCTGACCGGCCCGGGTCACCTCAAGGCGGGTAATCTCTTCGGGCTTGATTTTTTGAAGGCTCAGGGGCTGCCATTGGATGGGATCCACGGGAATGGAGTCCAGTACTGATCGATTCACGGAAACCACAAAGGGCTCGTCGTCGATTTTTGCGTACACCGACTCTCCCTCGATCTTGCCAAAGAGCACCGATACAATGGGCTTTTCACCAGCGCGGGTTTCCGCGGTATTTTCCGAGGCGAACGAGCTCAGGGTGACCTTGGCCAGCGGACGGTCGAGACCGTATTTTGGGAGATCGGTGGCCACGTCGGCCACGAACTCAACAATTTGCTGGGATTTCAAGGAGCTGAGCAAGGCATTGGCTGCCGCCGAGTTGATGGGGAGATCCTTGGGTGCCTTGCGCACCCATTCTTCACCCTGGCGGGCCAAGACCAGCTTTTCCTTTCCGGCCGCTTCCAAGGTAATCCGGTCAACGATATCGGATTCAAACTGAAGGAGGCTTTTATCGCGGATGTCGTTTGGTTTGGTCTTGAGGAGTTCCTCAATGGCTTTTGGCAACAAAACGACCGATTCCCGATTGGATATCTTGGCGTAGGTCTTGGCCTTGTCCTTTGCCTCGGGAGGATTGGTCCCGATTTGAAGGATCACGGGTTCCTTCTCGCCTTCGGTGTAGAGGCTCACCGTTCCGCGAGGTTCTTGTAATCCATAAGCGGCGAGGTTGGCCGAATCGGCTACGAAGCTTTCGATCCGAGCCGTGGTGGCTTGGGAGATGAGATCTCCGATGCGCGCATTGTCGCCCCGGACACTGAGCGGCTTGATCACCGTCCAGCGCTCGTTTTTTTTCTGCAATTCTATCTCTCCTGCGCCGCTCTTGACGATTAGCCGATTGATTTGCGAGGTGGCCAGAACCGTGAGCCTGCGGTCCCGGAAATCATCTGCCATCTTGGTGATCTGGTTTTTGATTTCGTTGGGGATCACGTAGGCGTTATTGCCGCCCTCGACCTTGGCGTAGATCTTGCCTTCGACGGCCGCATCCTTGCCCAGAACCAGTTCAGTGGGCTTTTCTCCTCCGAATTTCACGCGTGTTTCGGAACTGTAGAGCCCGAATTCCTTGAGCTGGGCTTTTTTAGGGCCATTGGAATCGAGAGCGATAACAGCATCGTGGCGGAGCATCTCCGCGGTGGTAAAGAGCTGGTTGATCACGGAAGGATCGGCCCGGTCTTTGACGGGTTCCTCCAGGTACCAAAGGGTATTGGGCTGTTTGCGAAGTTCGATGTGGGTCTCGGTATTCTTGATGGAAATGGAGGTGACCTGGTCGCGATCGAGTTGCAGGACGAGTTGATCGCGGTCGCGCGCCTGGCTAGTGCTGAGGCGATGTCTCTCGAATAAAACCAGATAAGAGCCCAGGCCAAGCCCGACGATTAGAAGCAAAAGGGTCGAACGGAACTTCATAACGGTAAGCGGGGCTGGGGAATTACGAACGGCGCATGACCCAGGCTCCGAAGCCCAAGGCTCCGAAAAGGCAGGGGATGAGGAGAATGACGGTCAGGGCAATTTGAGAGAGTTTGGACTCATCCAGGTCCAGGTGGATGGGTTGCTTAGCCTTGGGTGGAATGCCGATGAGTTGCTCGCGGTTGAGCAGCCAGTTGAGGCTATTCATAGCAAAATCGATCCCGACCTGTGCTTCCCTCAGCCCATCGTCGGTGAGCCACGTGGAATTTCCGACCACGACAATTCGGCTGGTGTCGACCTTGACTCCCAGAGCCCCTTTTTCGACGGCGGCCGCCAAGGTCAGTGGACCTTGGTGGTCCTTTTTGGGGTCGAAGAAGGGCACTTCCTTTTGCGCCGCGAACTCGGTTTCGCCCCAGAACTCCTTGGAGGATTCTATGAGGGAGAGAATCCGTAGATTGTCGGTTTGGGCCCGGGCCCGGTCGATCTCGAGGGATTCGGTGGGGCCGATCAAGCCCGTGTCGATTCCCGAGAGGTCCTTGTTGATTTCCTTGCCGCTTTGAGTGAGGACGCCGGTGGGCGAGATCATCACGACCGGGCGTATGGCGATCTCCTGCTTGTCATCGCGGGCGAGCGTCTTGTCCATGCGCAGCACACGGTCGTGGGTGGGAGCGGTGCCGTTTTGGAGGAGAAAGGTATCGAGCCGGGGAGTGCGGCCGTCGGGATCCAGCAGCACAAACAAGCGTCCTTTCTTGGCCCAGAACCCGCGCACCAGCCCCATCTCACGCTCCGAGAAATCCGCGCGGGCGCCAAAGATCATGAGCGCACTGGCATCCTCCGGGATCCGGTCGACGTCATTGAGCTTGAGGGATTGGAGCTTGATGTTCTGGCGTTCACAATAGTTCTTGAACCCCGAAAGGCTCGCACCATTGAGATCGGGCTCACCGTGGCCCGAGAGCAGGTAAACACGGTTTTGCTTCTCCTCGGTAATCTCCAGCAAGGCGCTGGTGATGGCTTGCTCGCCTTTGAAGGATTTCAGGCGTGGCTGTTGGCCCGACATCTGGGCGATCTGGTCGAGCGGCTCGAACTCGACCATATCCATTGCATTGACGAACTTCGTCCGGCCGTTGTAGTCGAGGATGACAATGTTGTCGCTGGAACCGAATTTGTATTGGGAGGCCAGTTCCTTGGCGCGGAGCACGTTGTTGTAGGGGTCAACCATCTCGACCCTGAAGCGCTTTTTGGAAGCGTACTCGTACTCACGCAAGAGTTGGCTCACATCGCCGGCGACCGGCGTGTTAGCATTGAAGAAGACAATGGCCTTGACCGGTTTCGGCAGACTCTTGACGAGGTTGACCGTCATCGAGCTCAGCGCGTACTTCTTGTTGCGGGAGAAATCCCAGCGCGTGTATTGGCGGAAGCTGATGAGGTTGACCATGCACAGCACCAGGAAGACGATCAGGAGCTGTGCGAACACGTTGAGCCCTATCTGGAGCCGCTTGATCCGGACGGGTTTGGGAGAAGGAGTTTCCTTGGCCATGAAAAAGAGAAGGTTCAGGTTTCTTGCGCGCGCTTAGGCTTTCCACTTCCGGTACTGGAAGACTTGGAAATTCAAGAAGAGCGTGAAAGCCGTCATGGAGAGATACCAAACGATGGGACGGGAATCGATGAGACCCCGGGAGAAATCGCCCATGTGTTCGATGGCGGACACGTAGCTGATCATCTCCCGGAGCTCGGGGCTGGTGACGTTGAAGATGAAGGTGACCAAGCCGCCCAGGAACGCAGCGAAAATAGCGACAAAAGTCATCACGGCCGCGTTGATTTGCTCAGTGGTCAAAGAGGAAGCCAAGCAGCCGATCGAGCAATAGAACATGCCCAGCAATGAGAGGAGCAGGTAGCTGCCCCCGTAGGCGCCGGCCGCCATCGCCGCCTGTTTGCCGGTAATGAGCTGGAAAGCGGCGAAGTAAGAGAAGCTGGGGGCCCAAAGGGCGCAGTAGAAGAAAAAGGCGCCCAGGAACTTGGCCAGAACGACCTGCCAATCCTGGACCGGGGCGGTGGTGATCATCTCGAAGGTGCCCATGCGGAACTCGTCGGCATACGTGCGCATCGTGATCAGCGGGAAGATCAGGATGAAGGGAAACCAAAAGAGGACCGTGTTGAAGGAAGCTTCCACGACAGTCACCTCCGCTTCACTGCGGTTGAGAAACATGATGCCCGAATAGAAATTGAATCCGGTGGCAATCAGGAAAAAGAACATCACCACATAAGCGATGGGCGAGTAGAAATAGCTTTTGATCTCGCGTCCGAGAAGGGTGAGGAAAGTTCGCATAGGTTGGGAAAGGTGGAGAAGGGGAACCGGACGCGGTCCGGTTTGTGCAATTGGAACAGGGCGCAGGGCCCGGTCAACTATCAGAGTGGGTCAATTCCACGAACACGTCTTCGAGCGTTGCGCGGCGCCGGGTGAGTTCGCGTAGCTGCCACTTGCGTTCGAGGACGAGGTTCATGACGTCTTGGCTGGGATCGGCATTGGCATCCAATCGCAGATGGAAGGTGCTGATCCCATCCTGGACCTCTTCCCCGACTTCTTTGACCCCACTGAGCTGGGAGAGCCGCAGACGGGCATCATCGTCCCCCACATTAGCCTCAATGCGCATCGCCCCAGCAGCCCGGTGATTGCGCAAAAGGTTTTCGGCCGTATCCGAAGCCCGGATTTGACCTTTGTGAATCACGATGACCCGCGAACACATAATCTCTACCTCTGGCAGGATATGGGTGGAGATCAATACGGTGCGCTTCTGGGCTAGGTTCTTGATCAGTTCGCGCACCTGCCGGATTTGGTTCGGGTCCAAACCGATGGTGGGTTCATCAAGGATGAGCAGGTCGGGATCGCTCACCAGGGCATCGGCCAAGCCGACCCGTTGGCGGTAACCCTTTGAAAGAGCGCCGATCAGTTTGCGTTCGACGTCGACCAGGCTGCAAAGTTCCAGAACATCCCCGACCCGTTCCTTGATCTTGCTCCCAGGCACGCCCTTGAGGCTGGCCCGGTACCGGAGGTACTCGCCGATGCGCATGTCGGCGTAAAGGGGGGTGTTTTCAGGCAGGTATCCGATGTGCCGACGGGCCTCCAAAGACTGCTCGAACACATCAAACCCGGCAATCTTCGCGGTTCCGGAGGTGGCCGGCATGTAACTGGTAAGGATCTTCATCGTCGTGCTCTTTCCCGCCCCGTTGGGCCCAAGGAAACCGACGATCTCGCCTCGCTCCACCTCGAAATTGAGATTGTTGATGGCGGTGACTCCCGCGTACCGCTTGGTTAGGTTTTCAACTTTAATCATGGGAGAGAATCATTCTTTGCGCGCCGTCACAGACACCACTTGGGTATGCCAGAAATTCTGGCCGCGCACCCTTTTGAGAGTGCCCACAGTGAAGTCAGCGGCCGCGCCTGATCCGATCTGCTCGAGCAGGTCTTCGACCTGCTTGACCGATTCCACTGCATAACGCCCCACTTGCACGATGACAAGTCCCTGCTTAAGCCCCGCTTCCTGTGCGGGGCTGTTGGGTTCAACGTCCGCTATCAGGATGCCCGCACCGGTTTCTTCCCCGAAGGTTTCCCTCAAGGCCGGGGTGAAATCCTGAAGCTGGATGCCGAAGTACTTTCCGGCTAGACCTCGTGCCTCGGATTTCCGTGCGACGGGCTTGGCCGCTGCGATCTTTTTGAACTGCTCGAGTTTGGCCTTCACGACCTCCCCGGTAATGGCGAAGCCCAATCCTTGGGTGGGCACGCCTTGCGGGGTGTAGGCCATTTTCACCGAACTGACGCCCACCAGCCTTCCATTGAGATCCACCAGCGGCCCCCCGCTGTTGCCCGGGTTGATGGCAGCGTCGGTTTGCACCAGATCCTTGTACTCGGTCTCTCCGACGGAAATGGTCCGCCCTTTGGCGCTCACGATGCCGCGTGCCACCGAACTGCCGTATCCCAGAGGATTGCCTAGGACCAGAACGGTTTGTCCTAGAAGGGTCGGGGAGAGGTCATTGGGGCTAATGAAGGGAAAGGGGTCCTTGCCCTCTATTTTGATCAACGCGAGATCCGATTCCGCGGCGCCTGCAATATAGCGGGCCTCGTAGGTTTTGCCATCGGCGGTGGTCACCGAGATTTTCAGATCGGCGGCCCGTTCCACGACATGTTCGTTGGTGATGATGAAACCGGCGGGATCCACCAAGAAGCCCGAGCCGAGGCTTTGAACCTTTTGGCGCAAGGTCCTGGGTGGACGCATGGCCCCGCCGAAGAAATTGTTGAAAAGGTCGTCGTAGGGATCCCGAACCGTGCGTTTGAGGATCCGCTCGGTGTTGATGTTCACGACCGCGGGCATGGCCTTGCTGACGGCCAAAACCGTCGGTTCGGTCGCTGGGTTGGTTTCGGCCCTGCCTGCGTAGGGGATCGCGAGGGCCAACAGGGCGGCACAGGAGGCGACGACGAGAGAGGCGTTGAGGCGGTTCGCGTTCATAGTGGATTGGCCATCTTGGGACAAATAACCTCCAGGAACGCTCAATTTTTTTGAAACCACAAGACGTCCGAACTTTTTATCCGCAGATTAGGCAGATTCCGCAGATGCTGGTGGATGAGGATTGGGGCTGGGTCGAATAGCGCTAGATTAAGGAAGGTTTAAGACTGACCACTCCCTTCTCTGCCACCTCTGCTCCTCTGCCACCTCTGCGGTAAAATTAGCCGTGCTCAACGGCCAGGGGACCATTTACCAAAGCTCGCTCCCCACC
>JAYVTN010000110.1:0-12978 GCA_043788785.1 Spartobacteria bacterium
GGATGCTGGAAATCTGCAAGTCCGGTTTGATGAGGGGGAAGGAAGTCAGCGGTCATTGGCCTTGTGCCTCTCATCCCGTGGTTTCCTTCTCTACTCTACTGGCTAAATCCGGCCCAGATACGAGGCTGGATTGTTTCCTACCACAGAGACACAGAGATCACAGAGAACGGCTAATTTTACTGCAGAGGAGGCAGAGGTGGCAGAGGTGGCAGAGGTGGCAGAGGTCGCAGAGATAGGAGCGGTCAGTCCTAAACCCCTCTTAGCCTAGTGTAGTCCGCCACCATTAGCGCACATTTACGCCGGAGGCGTTGAGAGATATTAGCCGGTGGCAAGGCTTTGCGACGCCACCGGAAAAGATGTAGATAAAGGGCGGCACCCCGAAGGTGGTGCGGGAGACCGGGCGTCGCGAACTGTTCCCGCACACCTCCGGCCTGCCACCCTCTCCTACGCCTCTCACCGGTGGGGTCGCAAAGCCTCCCCACCGGCTAATTTCTTGTATGCCTCCGGCATTAGTCTTGGACGCCTCTGGCTTAGGATTGCCTCAAATTCAACAGGTTATCAGGCTCTTTATTCTGTGCGCTAATTGCGGCGGACTACACTAGCGACATTCCTGGCTGAGCATTTTAACAGGGCGATAACCCTTCGGCTCAAATGCTATCCAATCGGACTTCCGTTCCGGCTTTCCGGGGGGGCGTCGGAACCAGTAGGTCACTCAAGCAAGTTCCTGGCGAATAGGTTTGGAAACTAAAACGTACACGCTAAGCGTAACATCACATTTCATTATGACCCAATTATCTCCTCAGAACGTTGGCGCAATCTATCAGCGGATTACGGATGAATTAGGAAAGGTCATGGTGGGTCAGGATGCCATTATCGTCCAATTATTGGTGAGCCTTTTTGCCCGGGGCCATTGCCTCCTGGTCGGGGTGCCGGGACTAGCAAAAACCCTGCTTGTCCGAAGTCTGGCGGAAACGCTGCAATTAAGCTTCAAGCGTATCCAATTCACTCCCGACTTGATGCCCAGTGACATCATCGGCTCTGAGTTGCTTCAAGAACGCGAACACAAGCTGGCCTTTGAATATGCAGCAGGCCCGATTTTCGCAAACCTGCTTCTGGCCGACGAAGTCAACCGGACGCCTCCCAAGACCCAGAGCGCGCTATTGGAAGCGATGCAGGAACACCGGGTCACGGTGGCGGGCATAACGCGGGCACTGCCGGATCCATTCCTGGTCGTGGCCACGCAGAATCCCATTGAACAGGAAGGCACCTACCCTTTGCCCGAAGCGCAATTGGATCGGTTCATGTTCTCCCTCCATCTCGACTATCCGGTCCACGATGAGGAAGTTGAAATTGTTAAGCGCACAGCGTTGAGGATTCCGGCGGCGCTTGAGCCTGTGGTTTCCTTGGAGGACATTCTAGCCGTCCAGAGCTTGGTGCTCGCCGCGCCGGTTTCCGATCACGTGGTTGATTATGCTGTGCGTCTGGCTTCAGCCACCCGGCCCAACAGTGCTGGAGCGCCTCAGGTAAGCAAGGAGTTCGTGGAGTGGGGCGCGGGCCCGAGGGCTTCCCAATATCTTATCTTGGGAGCCAAAGCGCTTGCCTTGCTCAATGGTAAGCTCGCTCCAGAAACCAGCGATGTGCGCCAGTTGGCGTTGCCGGTCCTTCAGCATCGGGTCATCACCAATTACCGGGCAACCGCCGCCAACAGGAAGTCCCAGGATATCATCACTGAACTGCTCAGCGTAGTGCAGGAGAAAGGTTACTAAACGGGCGTGAACCCATGAGCCCGCAGTATCCACCGCCGGTGCCAGGTTCCTCCCGTCACGGATCCACGTTGCTGGACGTTGACGAACTCCAGCGCTTCGAAAACCTTCTCATCTTTGCCAAGTCCACGGTAGAGGGGTTCTACGCAGGCAAGCACAAGTCCCCGTATCGCGGGGCGTCCTCGGAGTTTGCCGATTACAAGCAGTACACGCCGGGCGACGAGTTGTCGCGGTTGGATTGGCGCGTGTACGGTCGGACACGTCGGCTTTATCTGCGTCAATTTGATGAAGAGACCGATATGACGGTCTACATGCTCGTGGATACCAGCGCTTCAATGCGTTACGCGGGAAACAAGCGGCAGAGCAAGTTTGCGATCGGAGCAAAGATCGCAGCCTCCCTAGCCTACTTGATGATGGCCCAAGGGGATAAAGCGGCCTTGGCGCTTTTTGCTGATAAACTGCACCAATACTTTGCTCCTGGCGGCACCCGACGGCATCTCCACAAGATCGTCACGGAATTGGAGAAGATGCGGCCCAGTCGTTCCACGGGCCTGCACCGCGCAGTGAGCGAATGTAACGGACTCTTCAAAAAGAAGGGACGCATCGTCATTATTTCCGACTTTCTCGACGACCACGCGGCACTCGTGGACTCCCTGGCGCAGTTCAGCCACCGGAAGTTTCAGGTGCTCCTCCTGCAGGTTCTGGACTCCGACGAGCTCAATCTGCCGACCCTCTCTGCTGCCAAATTCATCGACATGGAAAATGCCGAAACCGTGCAGGTAGACACCGCCGAGGTGCGCGCTCATTACCGGGCCAGGATGAAGCAAATGCTGGAAGCCTTGGCGCGGGTATCCGAGATGCAAGGCGTCGAGTATCGATTGGTGGATACGCAGCGTCCTTACCTCGATGCCATCGAGACCTACATTGGTTTCAGGGGCAAGAACAACCCATGAACTTTCTCCACGGTTCTTTATGGCCTGCTCTGGGTTTGATGGCCGGGGTGCCCTTGCTCATTCATTTACTCAATCTGCAGTTCCCCGCGGTTTTCAATTTCCCAACCGTAAAATATCTCCGTGAAAGCGTTGCCCAACGTTCGCGGCTATTCCGGTGGCGCCATTTACTGCTGCTGCTATTGCGAACCTTATTTTGTCTGGCGCTGCTTCTGGCTTTTCTTAAGCCCGTGCTGCCGCGCCTCGGTTCTGATGGGGAAGCGGCATTTGGAAGGGCTGTCCTGGTCTTGATCGACCGCTCCCTGAGCATGGAATATCGCGAGGCGGGCTTGAGCGGCCGGAAACGGGCAGGTGATCAAGCCCGGAAGATTATTTCCTCTCTTGGGGCCAATGACAAAATGAACGTTATTGCCGTGGGCACGACTTCCTCGGCCTGTTTCACCCACCTTTCCGATGATGGGCAAAAGGCTTCCCGGTTCATCGAGGATCTGGGTCCAAGCTTGGGTAAGGCTGATTTTACCCAGGCCAATGCGGCGGCCGGCCAACTGCTGGCCAATACCGACAAGCAGCAGGAAATCTACTATGTTTCCGATTTCCAGCGGAAGACTTGGGCCAGCGTGGATTTCAGCGCCCTGCCCAGGAATGCGCGGATTTTCTTTGTGGACGTGGCTGGAAAACCCCGTGGGAACCGCGCCGTGCTCGGGGCTTCCGTCAGCCAGAGCCAGATGATTTCCGGGGACTCCGTGACCGTGGATGTGGAAATCGGCAATTTCCAGGATGAGCCGCTTCAAGATCCGCTCAAAGTGGTTCTCGATGGGAATGTGAGCTTCGAGAAGGAAGTTTTTGTGGGTCCGTGGTCGGTCGGCAAGGTTTCCATTCCGATGATGCCCGGAGGGGCAGGCCTGCACTTGTGCGAGCTGAGCTTGGCGCCGGACAACCTCCCTGAAGACGACCATTCGTTTTTGGTCATCCCTGTTCAGGAGAAGGAGGGAATTTTGATAGTCTCGGACGCTGCCGTCGACCAGCGCAGCGCGGCACTCTATCTGAAGATGGCTTTGAATCCGTACGAAAATGCCAGCGGGAGTATCCGGCCTGAAGTCATCGCTACCAATGAGTTGGACGTGACCCGACTGGCTACGGTGCGCAAGGTGTTCATCTCCGGAGGATCCGCGCCGTTTAGCGAGGCTGCGGCGAAGGCGCTTGCCGAGTTCATCTTCAACGGGGGCGGAATGCTCTACTTCCTGGACGGGCAGAGCGATGCCCAGAATCTCGCTGCCTTGCAAAAGGCGATGGGTAATGTGGAGATGCCGCTGAGACTAGGTGCGAAGCGCGTGGCCAAGAACTTGGCCAGCGGTGCCCAGCAGATCAGCAAGGGCGATTTCAAATCTCGCTTCCTCAGATTGTTCCGGGGCAGCCAGCGTCAGAACCTATCGCTTTTGGAATTTTACGATATCCACGAAGCGACTGCAACCGGGTCTGGGCAGGTCGTTTTGAACTTCGCCGACGAGACGCCGGCTATGGGTGTGCTTAACCATGGGTTGGGGACTGTCGTGCTCATGAATTTCTCGGTCAGTGAACTTTCCAGCAACCTTGCCCGCCAGCGGGTTTTCCCCGCGTGGATTCAGGACATTGTCAAAAACCTCGCATCCACTGAGGCGGTGGAGCTTTCCTCGGTGGTCAACAATGCTGTCCATGACGAGGTTTGGAAGAAAGAGCTGGCTGATGCGCCGCTGACGCGACCTTCGGGCGCGCCGTTGGATTTGACCGCAGTGCGGATGGGGCAACGGGTGGCGATTTCATTTACTCCCGAAGAGGTAGGATTTTATACGATGCGCAAGGCCAAGCTTTTGCACGCTTACGGAGTCAATCCGGAACCCGGGGAAAGTGACTTGCGTCCCATTGACCGCGATCTGTTGCCCGGCGACTTGGGCAATGTGGGCAAGCGCGGCTTCTACGTGGACGGAGCGGATGACTTGCAAAACCTTGTAAAAGGCCAACCGGTTTTCCACTGGCTCATCTATTTGGCCTTGGGGCTCTTGATGGCGGAACTTGCTTTTCAGCTTTGGGTAAGAAGGCAGGCGGCACCATGAAAACATTTATTCTCGATCCCATTGTCCCGCTCGGGGTGGTTGTGGCCGTGGGCTTGCTGCTCGTGGGCCTTACGGTGGCGGGTTATTGGCAGGTCAGCGCGGCATTGGAGCGGCGCCGCCGGATCCTGCTGCTCTTGCTGCGCCTGGCCGGTCTAGGGCTGGTGCTTCTCCTATTGCTACAGCCTTCCCGCCAGGAGCTCATTCCGCCTGAGGTCCTCCACAAGGTGACGTTGGTGGCCGTGGATAATTCGCTCAGTATGGTCCAAAAGGACACCGCCCAGGGAACCCGTTTGCAAGCAGCGAAGTCCCTGCTCGCAGAAGCGGAACTCGTCAATGCAGACGGAGCACCCGCAAATCGGGAGATCCGGCTCTTCAAGTTCGCTGATTCGGCGTTGCCCATCGACAATACGCAGAAGCTGGACGGGTCGGGAACGACCACCCGTTTCCAAACCTCTCTGGCTAACGTGCTCGGCGCGCCGGTTCCCAACGAAACCGCCCGCGCTTTGATTGTCCTCAGCGATGGTCATGACTTCGAGTTGGTCAATCCCGGTAAAACGGGTTTCACCGCCAAGGCACGTCAGATCCCCATTTACGCGGTGGCGATGGGCAAAACGGGCAAGGTGCGGGATGTCGCCACCCGGATCATCGGCTACCAGCCGTATTGTTATGCCAAACAGAAGGCCCGTGTCAGTGTTTCCCTAAGGATGGCGGGATGTGAATTGGAAACCGTCGATGTTCAGCTGCGCAGGAACGGTACCCTCGTTCAATCCCGGAAAGTGAAAGCCGGCGAGGAAGCCGAGCAGGTTGTGGACTTTGATGTGACAGAGCCCGTGGTCGGTCAGTTCGAGTACGAGGTCCTTGCAACCCCTCTGGAAGGGGAGACCGATAAAGCCAATAATCGCGCAATGACGGTGCTCAATGTAATTGACCGTCAAATCCAAGTCCTCTTCCTGGAAGGCGAGCCGTACTGGGACACCAGCTTCCTGCAGCGCTCGCTGATGCGGAACGAGAAGATGAATGTCGACAGCATCGTCCAATATGCGCCCGGCAAGGCCCGCACTATTCGCAAACGCGCGGAGAAAACCGAGCTCACCATCCCTTCCAGTGTCGAAGACTGGCACCGGTACGATGTGGTGGTTTTGGGCAGGTCGGTGGAGAAGCTCATGGGGGCCCAACAGCTCCAAACATTGATCGCCTATGTCAAAAACAATGCTGGCGTCGTCATATTCAGCCGTGGTCCGGCGTTCAGTGGCCCATTGTCAAATAACGAATTAGAGCCTGTGATCTGGAGCACCGAGGTCAGTGCGCGGGTAAGGCTGGAGCCCGGGCGGGAAGGCCAATCCGCAGCCCCTTTTGTTTTGCTCAACGAGAAGATGCGCTCAGCCGAGCCACCCATGCCCTTGATCGCAGGTCGCAAGGTCTCCGAGCGCAAGCCCTTGGCTGCTGCTTACGCGCTAGTCCAACCCATCTCCGGTGGAGAGCCTTTTGAGGCAATGATCCATAGGCGCTTTGGGGAAGGTCAGGTTTTCAGCATCGGCTTGGACGGCCTCTGGCGCTGGGCTTTCAACGCCAAGGTCGAAGGCACTAATACCCTCTTTGACCGATTCTGGGATCAGATGGTTCTCTGGCTCTTGGCCGGCCGCGAGTTCGAGCCCACAGAAAAATTCTCGTTCCGGGCCAGTTCGACCAATGTTCCGCTGGGTGAGAAAATCCATTTCCGGACACTCGTTCGTTCGGGCGTAGGCACCAGTGTGTCGATGCCAATGCTGATCAAACACGAAGGGGTCGAAGTGGGGAGAACCGCTGTTACGATCACTGAACCGTCGGTGCCCGAGCGTCTGACGGGTGAATTTCTCCCTGAAAAGGTGGGTAAATATGAAGCTTCCATCCAGTTCCCGGACGGTTCCCCGCAAAATGTGCGCTTCATCGTATACGAAGAGAACTTGGAACAAACCGAGGTGGCTACCGATTCGGGCTATTTGCGGCGGCTCTGTGAGAGTAGCGGGGGGCGCCTGCTTGAGGCCTCCCAGCTTGGTGGGCTGATCAAAGAACTCCAGGAAGTTCCCTCCCGGACGAGTGTGCAGACCCGACTGGTATCGCTTTGGGATAAGGCGTGGGTTTTCTGGACCATTGGCTCGCTCCTAGCCTTGGATTGGTTTCTGCGCCGCAGATGGGGGCTTGCTTAAAAAATGAAGACGTCATCCGAATCTCCTGAGTCTCCGGAGCAGAACCCTGCCTCTGAACTGGCCAAAAGGCTTTACTCCGCCGGGGCCGTCCTCAACCGGGAGCAGGCATGGACGGCGCTTGTGCGCGCAATTCCTTGGTTGGCTGGCGCGGTACTGGTCGCATTCGGTCTCGACGTGGTGTTCCATTTTCCGGGTCAGGTCCGGGCTGGCTTGGACGGTGGGCTGGCTGCCTCCATATTGGTCCTCTGCGCCATCGCCCTCCAAAGGGGTTGGTTGCGGCGCTCCGATCCGCAACGCACTGCACGGGTTTTGGAGACCCGCGACACGGCGTTGGGATCCAAGCTGATCAACATCCTCCAACTCCAAAGCCAAGGCCGGGATCCGAGCCTTCAGGAGTTAACGCGGGAAATGGCTTCCGCAGCGGTTGAAATCAACTCCGCCCAATTGCAGGAGACGGATCTGGTGGCGCTGGCCCGAACACGCGCCATCCTGCGGGAGGTGAAATGGGTCAGTCGCCTCTTGGCGTGCATGGCTCTGGTTTTGATCGGTTTTTTCGGAGTCACCCGCACCGAATGGCCCCGCTTCTGGGATCCCTTTGGCGACCATCCGCCGTATTCTTTCACGCATTTGGAGATCAACGACCCGGCTGTAGATGGGTTCGAGGTCGGCTATGGACAAGCAATCATCATCAATGCGAACGCCAGCGGGCACAGGCCCGGGGAAGTGTTGTTGAGCTTTTATCCGGAGGGACGGCCCGAGGCGGAAACCACCCTGCCAATGTTCGACAAAGGGCCCAAGGGATTTTCCCAACAGATCCAGCCTGTCACGTCTGCCATGGTGGTCTACGCTCACACCAAGAACCGCCACTCCCTAAGCAAACAGCGACGCATTGGCATGGTGCTGACACCTAAACTAACTACGGCCAACGTATCGGTTTCCCCTCCCAAATACACCGGGCTTAAACCCCAAACCCGGCCTCTGGAATTCAAAACGCTCAAAGCCCTTGAAGGCAGTGAACTGCGCTTCGTGCTCGAATCCAATCGTCCGCTTACGAAGGGCAATCTGGAGATTATCTCGGCACCCGACCGCATCAAAGTCGTGGAGATGCAGCCCGTGAACGTCGCTTTGAATTCAGGCGCAGCGCCCGACCATCCAGGGGATACCGCCGGGAGCACTCCAGAAACCCGCGTGCAAAGCCGAATCGTCGCCTCGGAATCGGCCCGTCTTCGCTTTAGTTTAGAAGATACCGAGGGCCGTCGTTCCGTGGAGACTTGGGAAGTGGCTCTTAGCGTCACTCACGACCTTCCTCCGGAGGTGGAGATCACCAATCCGAGGAGCGACTGTTTTGTGGCAATGGATTTCGAACTTCAGGCCCTTTTCGAGGCCCGGGATGATTATGGAGTCAAGACCCTGCGCCTTCACCAAGCGATCAATGGCCAGTGGGCGGTTCCTGTTGTCTACTCCTATCCAGAGGGCACCCCGCATGCCTCGGAGTCCCTGAAACTGGACTTCTCCGAGATGTCTCTGAAATCGGGCGATACGGTCTCGTTTCTGGCCGAAGCGTTCGACACTGCCCCGGATCCGCACATGGCCCGGAGCAAAATGGTGACTCTTACAGTCATCACACCCGCAGAGTACAATACGTATCTGCGCCAGCAAACCGACATTGCCGACGTACAGGCCAAGTACACGCAACTGATCAATGAGCTGCGCGAGTTAGCCAAAAACCAGGAGCAGCTTAGCAAAGAGAGTGAGCAGTTGCGGGAGGCGCTTGAAAAAGCCAAGGAGCCTGGATCCCAAGCGGCCCTGTCACAGAAGCTCGACGCCCTGTTGGAGAAGCAAAAAGAGCTCAATGCAGCCATCAATAAGCAGGCTGCCTCCATGGAAACATTTGTTCGTAAAGACCCCCTTTACGATATCGAGGCTGAGCTCCAAGGGACCCTCCAGAAGGAGGCCGCAAAAATCCAAGCCTCGGCCAAAGAAAACGAGGCCGCATCCAAAGAAGTGGCTCAAAAAAGCACTCCCCCGGAAGGCGGTCGGAAACTGGATGGCCCCATGATTGCCCAGTTCAAGGAGGCCGCGGACAAACAAGCCGAAGCGTTGGGTGGCTCCGGTAAAGAACTTCAAAAGGAAGTGGAGGAACCCTTGGCCGATATGAGTCTGGTGCAGGAGATCCTTAAGGATCTGAACCGCTTCAAGGTCCTGTTTGATGTCCAAAGCGAATTGGTTGGAAACGCCGCGCCGTACAACAAGCCCGGGATCCTTTCACGGGAAGATCAGCTGGGACTCAAAGATCTTGCAGCCACGGAAAAGGCCTTGGGCGAGGAGTTGGAATTCCTCGAGCAAAAGCTTTGGGACGATGGGAAGGCCGCGGCCGAGAAGTTTCCCAAGGCGGCCCAAAGCGCCAAGGATCTGGCCGAACAAATTGGCGACCAGCGCTTGAAACAGCATGCGGACTATTCAACTGCGGCGATGCTTGGGGGGGAGGGTGAGAAATCTGCCCAACTTGCGGAACGTCTCCGGGCTGAGATGGAAAAACTTTTCGCCAAGGCATGTGACAATCCCGGGCAGTGCCAGGCCAATAGTAGTGAGTTGGACCAGTACTTAAGTTTGCAGCAAAGTCCGAAAAAAGCGGGCAATAGCTTTAAGCAAATGATGGAGTGCAAAAAGTTTGGGAATGGCAGCAAACCTGGAGGCAAGGGCAGAGGCCAAGGAGGAGAAGGTGAGGGAGGCTACGCCATTACGGACGGGCCGAGTGCAAATGTCTTGGGCAATGAAACCGCGATTTCCCAATCCTCCATGAAGGCGGGCAGCAATGGACGGAGCCAGACGCCCCAGGCGCGACCCAATATGGAGCTCTCCAGAACATCCGGAGACAAGGGCCGGAGTGTGAACCCGGTCAACCGTGAGTCGGATGCCATCCAAGGTGAGGCGCCAATAGACCAATACCAGGACCTGGTGGAGAAATATTTCAAAGCCATCGAGAAATGATTGGCCCAAAGAGACGAGATCGCACCCAGGCAAGTGGCATCAAAATATGAAACCCATAGTCTTCCCAAGTCAGCAATGCGCTGGCAATTCCGTTGCAGTCCAGAGCACCGCCTGGACGGCAATGCGCGGTGAATGCCAGTCTTCAAGGTGGCAGTCGATCCTACGCCGGGCCTTTGTCTTCCTAGGCATGATCTTCTGGATCGAATCAGCGGCATGGGCAGGTGCGGGTGCCACTCCCGAACACAAGCAGGCGGAGATGGAGGCTTCGGTAGCCGCATCTGCCTCGGCCCCAAAGGCAGATCTTACCAAGCTCCAGTGTGGCAACCTGGTTTACGCCGGGACCAAGGGTTCGGTTTGTTTCGCCGACAAGTTTCTCTCCGATGTCAGCAAGCAAACAACACTGAATGTGGGGCAAAGTTTCGTGCCGGTCCGTTCGGATTCGGACAATCTTTTTGATTTCCCTTTCTGCGTTTGGTCCGGCGAAGACAATTTCGCCCTGAGTAAAACCGATCGTGCCAACCTTCGGAAGTACCTGCTCAGCGGTGGATTCATTCTCTCCAGTCCCGGCTGTTCCGATTCGAAATGGGATCAGTCCATACGCCAAGAGTTGAAGATGATTTTTCCGGAATACAATCTGGTCAAACTTCCCATGTCGCACCCTGTATTTTCGGTGGTCAACAATATCCGCCAGTTAACGGACAAGCAGGGTAAGACGACGTTTTTGGAAGGACTGGAAATCAATGGCCGGCTTGTGCTGGTGTACTCAAAGGACGGACTCAATGACGTATCCAACGCCAAAGGTTGTTGCTGCTGCGGGGGCAACATGATCATGGAATCGGTCCAGATGAACGTGAACGTGTTCACCTACAGCCTCCTGTATTGATGAAACGCTGGGCCGTAGGATTACTGCTCTTGGCATGCTTGTGGCCGACGTGGGCCTGGCTGCGGCCGACGCCTAAAAAAGCCGCCCTGCCCGTGAGCATCGGCTTCACGTGCGACGTGCGTGGCCGGTTGGTGCCTTGTGGCTGTTTTACCGGTCAATACGGCGGCTTGACCCGGGTAGCAACGGTACTCGACTCGGTCCACACTGCGGACACATTACGGTTCGATGTGGGCGATGCCATCGCGGGCACTGCGGATTACCAGCAGATCCAGCACCGGTTTGCCCTCAATGCGTTTCATCAAATGGGCTACGACGCGCTCAATCTGGGCCACCGCGAGGCCGCCTTGAGCCGGGATCAGTTGTTAGCTCTCAAGGCCGAGGCTAAAGTCCCCATGCTCAGTGCCAACCTCGAGGATAGCACCAGCGGCGAGCCTCTCTTCGACGCCTTTCGGATCCTTAAGCGGGGTCCGTGGCGGATAGCTGTCGTGGGTTTAATGGACGAACGGATTGCTCAAGACGCACTGGGTCCGGGGCTCCGAGTCGAATCCATGGAATCCGTCCTTGCACGGATCTTGCCGGCCATCAAGGCCCAGAGCGACTTTATCATCTTATTGGCGTTCACCGATGAAACAGCCATCGCGCGGCTGGCCTCTCAGTTTTATGAACTCGACATCATTCTCGGGGGCAAAGTCAGTCAACCCTCCCAGAAGCTGATCCGCGAGAACCGCAGCCTGGTTCTCTCAACGACAAACCAGTCGCGGGCGTTGGGGATCCTGAACGTCACGTTGGTGGCGCCTCATGAAATCAAAGATGCCATCGGTGAGGTCATGCTGATGCGCGATGATATCAGGCAAAAAGATTCCATCAGTACCTTGGCGACGAGTTACCGGGCACAAATCCGCAACGCCCAATTGAGTGTGGATGATCCGGCCGCCCTGCAAGCCGATGCCGTTCCGGGCATCAAGAAAAGGGCGAGTTATGTGGGCAGCCAGTCTTGTGTGGAGTGTCATCCAGCTGCGGGCAAGGCATGGGCCGCTTCAGGTCACGCTCACGCTTTCGCGGCCTTGGTTGAGCGGGATGCGGATGCTGATCCCAATTGCATTGGTTGCCACACCATCGGCTTCGGGACTGCGTCCGGGTATCGGCGTAAGTTAGGTAAGTTTTCGATGACCGACGTGGGCTGCGAGAGCTGTCATGGGCCGGGCAACCTTCATGCGGCCGAACGCAAGGCAGGCGGGGAGGTGCTCACCAAAATGCGTCCGCTCGGGGCAGGGGACTGCCAGAAGTGTCATTTTGGCGAGTTCAGCCGACCTTTCTCGTACGAGAAAGTTTGGCCGGTCATCAAACACTGATGGCACTTGGGCAGTTCAGTCATGGGTGCCCCGGCACGCGGGAGCGATCTGGCTTTGATTCCCTACTCTGGGTCCTCTAGAGTCCCGCGCCTATGAAACGTTTACTTCTGGCTCTGATGCTCACTGGTTGTGCCGCTGTCTCTTTGGCTGCGGACGGATTGCCAACGGTTGCCAAAGGCGATCACCTCGTCATCTATCCAACCGTTGCTTTGGAAGGCATCAGCAAAGTTACAGTGCTTGAGGTCGGTCCTGCGCCTTGGATTAAGGTCGAGTACACTCGCACTTTCACCAAGCCGGGCGTCTCCGGAATGCAAACCGAGCCCGCGCAACTCTGGCTCAATACCAACCAGCTGGTTGCGTTGCGCAAAGTAGAGTCCTGAGTTTGGATGGACGGGATTTGACAGAATTGGCGGGAACGCCGGATGTGTGGCTGGGATGGGTCGCGGGGTATAATCCCGGGGATAACCCGGGCCCGAGAGAATGAAGCGCCCCTTCATCGTTCGCGCTGGAAAGCGAACGGCCTTAGCTATTCTGGAAAGCAAACGGACTGATCTATTCTGAAGGCCAGCGGCCTGAGGTATCCCGAAAAGCGAACGGACTGAGGTATTCTGGAAGGCCAACGGACTGAGGTATTCTGGAAGGCCAACGGCCTGATCTATTCCAGCCCAGGGCGTTGCCCCATAAGCGCTAACCCCCTGGAACTGAGATTAAGGCGCCCTTTCAGGGCTCCGCCGTCTGTGGGGCCGCATCCCAGGGCGTTGCC
>JAYVTN010000111.1:0-6633 GCA_043788785.1 Spartobacteria bacterium
GTTCCGTCATTGGCCAGAAGTTGCACGGGTACGACTGTTTCGAGCGGATCGTGCTGGCCGACATTGAGCCGACCTTTGCCGAGCGGCTCAAAAACAACACCCTCCAGAGCCGGTTCGAAGTAGCGACCATCAATGCCACTGACACCCCCCGGCTGACCGCCCTGATGCGCGAACATCGGATCGAAGTCACCCTCAATGCCTGCACTTGGCATTCCAACCATTCCGTGCTCGAAGCCTGCGCCCAGGCCGGTTCCCACTACATCGACATGGCGGCCGACATCTATTCGCCCCCAGGCGTAAAGCGCCCGGCCAAAAACAGTTACGAAGCTGAAATTGAGAAGTTTGATGCCCGCTTTAAGGAGAAGAATCTCGCCGGCGTCCTCTGTATGGGCTGCGACCCGGGGGCCGTCAACGTCTTCGCCCGCTGGGCCGTGGACCGGCTGGATTCCGCCGAGAGCATCCGCGTCCTCGATGCCGATAATGCGGAAATCCGCGGGTACCGGTTTGCGGTGCTTTTCAGTCCGGAAACCCTGTTTGAAGAGCTCGGGGCGGTGCCTTATTTCGTCAAGGAGGGCAAGCTGACCTCGGGCAAACCTTTGGAAACGGAGGTGGAATGGGTGCGTTTTCCGCCGCCGCTAGGATTGATGAAGGCATATGGGGTAGCCCATGAGGAAGGGGTCAGCCTGGGTCTGTACCCCCCGTTTGTTGCCAAGGGCGTGAAGTATTCGGTTTTCAAATACACCCTGAGCGAGAAGGTGGTAGGCATAGCCAAGTCCTTGGCGCTGTTGGATGTGGACACGTGGAAGAAGGTGCGCGTGGACGCGGTCGAGGTGGCCCCCTTGCGCGTGGTCTGCGCCAATCTTCCCAAGCCTGCCAGCCTGGGATCCACGGTGGACGGCTATTCCTGCGTGGGCACCGAGGTGCGCGGTGTTAAGGAGGGCAAACCCGTGGAGTACTTCGTGTACACTATCGATAGCCACCGGGAGACGTTCGAACGGTACGGGTACTCCCTCACTGTCATCCAAACCGGAATCCCACCGGCGGTCACCGCCCGGTTGCTGGTCAGCGGCCAGATCGAAGAACGCGGGGTCATGATGCCCGAAGCCCTCCGGCCCGATGTGCTCATGCGGGAGTTTGCAGCCGAAGGGCTGCGGATCTTCGTGGAAAAACGCGAGGTCTCGGAGCTCTAGGACGGGCCCGCGGAGGGGCTTTGGCGTGTCCTTTGGACCATATGGACCATATGGACCATATGGACTTTATGGACTTTATGGACTTTATGGACGGCATGGACGGCATGGACCTTAACGCACCACTTTCCGGTTCCCGCTTCCCTGCTCCCGCTTCATGGCCCTTTGGCACCCACTTTTTAAGCTCAAAGGTTCTGTGGCAAGAAGGGTTACCTCTACAGTAGATTACTGTTCACCTCATGCCGTCCATTCGCCCCCTCATGCTCTGTTTGCTGGTTCTCACGGGACGTGCCCTGGCCCAAGAGCCTTTTGAGAAGGGCGGGGCTGCCTTTCTCTCTAAACATTGCACTTCTTGCCACGGCACCGAGAAGAAGAAGGCGGATTTGGCCCTCCACGAGTTCAAGAGTGCCACATCGCTGCTTAAGGCACGCAAAAAGTGGAAGCAGATCCTGGAAATGGTCACCGAAGGCGAGATGCCCCCGGAGAACAAACCTCAACCTTCGGACTCCGAACGCAAAGCGTTCTTGGCGTCCGCCAAGGCGGTGTTTGCCAATTACGATCTTACGGCCAAGCCCGATCCGGGCCGTGTGACTATCCGGCGGCTCAACCGGAATGAATATGATAACACCATCCGCGACATGCTCGGGGTGGATATGAAGCCTGCCAGCGATTTCCCGGCCGATGGAGTCGGTTACGGGTTCGATAACATCGGGGACGTCCTGTCAATCTCACCCTTGCTGATGGAGCGCTTCCTGGATGCCGCCCAGACCGTCGCTGAAAAGGCCATTCCGCTCGAGCCCGCCAAACCCACGGTTACCCACGTCAAAGCCCAGCAACTGGCCCCCAGCAAGGAGCCCATTGCCATGCGCGGGAACTGGCGCGAGTTGGTGGACGGGGCGTTTCCCCTGCATATCCCTTTCAAAACCGATCCGACGGGCAAATACGTCGTCCGCGTGCAGGTCTGGACCGACGCACCCCCAACCCAACAGGTCGAGCTCGGTTTTTTGGTGTCGGGCACTGACGTGGCCAATCCCGAACCGCCCACCCGGGTCGCCGAGCTGGAAGCCGCCCCGCAGCTTCAGAACAACCGGATCCGGATTTTGAACAGGGTCGAGATCCATGCGCGCAAAGAGGACAAGCCAGAAGTCCTCGAAGCCAAGCTCACCGGGATAAGCGGCGTGGAACAGATCGGGATCGGCTTGGTCAAGGGAACGGGACCGGCCCGGAAAGTCTTTGTCCAATATTTGGAGGTCAGCGGGCCGGAGGATGTCCGCACGCCCTTCATGCGGCGCTGGGGGACGGCTTCGCCCGAGAAGACCCCCGGCCAGCGCACCCGGCTCATGCTGGGCTACTTCATGCCTCGTGCCTGGCATCGCCCTGTCACCCATGAGGAGGTCGAGCGGGTCGCCCGCGTTTCCGATGGCGCGATCGCACGGGGCGATTCTTGGGAGGCCAGCATGCGCATGGCTTTGGTGGCGGTTCTGGCGTCTCCCAAATTCATATTCCGCATGGAACTCGATGATCAGCCCACCAATACGGATCCTCATCCGCTCAATGAGTTCCAGCTGGCGACGCGGCTGAGCTATTTCCTGTGGAGCAGTTGCCCGGATGATGAACTGCTCGGGTACGCGCTCTCCAACCAGCTCACGGCCAACCTGGACAAGCAGGTCCGCCGGATGCTCGCCGATCCCCGCGCGGAAACCTTGGTTGACAATTTTGCCATGCAATGGCTCCAGCTCCGCCGACTCAGTAATCATCATGCCGATCAGGGGACTTTCAAAAAATGGTGCCCCTCGCTGCGGGATTCCATGCTGACCGAGACCCGGCTTTTCATGGTGGAAATCATCCGCCAAGATCGTCCGATCACAGAACTGCTGGACGCGGATTTCACGTATCTGGATAGGCGTTTGGCCGAGATCTACAACATCTGGCCTCCAGGAGGGTTCGAAGGCGACAAGTTCCGTCGCGTGTCGCTCGCAGGCGGTGAACGGGGTGGTTTGCTCACCCAGGCCAGCGTTTTGACGGTTACCAGCAACCCGACCCGGACCTCGCCGGTCAAACGCGGCAAATGGATCCTCGAACAGATCCTGGGCGAACCGCCGCCGGCCCCGCCGCCCACGGTGCCCAGCCTGGACGATGAAAGCCGCAAGGAACTCTCTGGCAGCTTCCGCCAAAAGCTCGAACAACATCGGGCCGACCCCAAATGCGCCAACTGCCATGCGAAGATGGATGCAATGGGCTTCGCTTTGGAAAATTTCGACGGGATCGGCCAATGGCGTGACAAGGATGAGCTGGGCCAGCCCGTGGATGTGGGCGGCAAATTGCCCAAAGGCGGGGAACTCAAGAGCCTGGCCGAGCTCAAAACCCTGTTGCGGACCGAACAGGACCAGTTCGCCACATGTCTGACCGAAAAGATGCTCACCTACGCCCTTGGGCGCGGCCTGGAGTACTACGACGATCGGGCTGTGGAAAAAATCCGGGCAGAGTTGAGCAAGAACGGATATAAGTTCTCGGTGTTGGCAATAGCCATTGCCAAGAGCGACCCGTTCCGCCTGCGGCGCGGCAAAAGCCAGGGAGATACCCCATAACACCATGACCAACCCACCAATTTCCCGTCGAACAGTGCTACGCGGGTTGGGCACTCTTGTCGCGCTGCCTTGGCTGGAATCCATGGGCAACCTGACAGCTTGGGCCGCCGGGGGGGCTGCCGCCAAAACTGCCCCCAACCGGATGGCGTTTATCTACGTCCCGAATGGCAAGGACATGGCGAATTGGACCCCTAGCGGTGTGGGCGACCAGTTCGAATTACCTGAAATCCTCGCTCCGCTGGCCCCCTACCAAAAGGATCTGTTGGTGCTCACCGGTTTGGCTGCCGACAAAGCCCGTGCCCATGGCGATGGTGCAGGCGATCACGCCCGTGCCATGGCGTCATTCCTGACCGGGTCCCAAGCGCGAAAGACGGATGGGGCCGATATCCGTTGTGGCATCTCAGCCGACCAATTGGCGGCTTCCAAAATCTCGGGACAGACCCAGCTCGACTCCCTGGAGTTGGGGTGTGAGAGCGGCAACATGGCCGGCAATTGCGACAGCGGCTACTCCTGCGTCTACTCCAGCACCGTTTCCTGGCGCTCAGCGACCCAACCCATTCCCAAGGAAACCAATCCGAAGCTCGTCTTTGAGCGGCTCTTCGGGAGTTCAAACTCGGTCGAGCGCGCCCGGCGCGCCGCTTCGCGCAAGAGCGTGCTCGATTACGTCCACGAAGATGCGAAAACTTTCTCCACGCGTCTGGGCCGGGCCGACCAACAGAAACTCGATGAGTATTTCACCTCCATCCGGGACATCGAGAACCGCATCGCACGCGCCGCATCGCTTCCCGCTTTGCATCCGCCTACCGGGTTCCCCATCCCGCAAGGCGTGCCGGACACCTACGAAGAGCATATCCGGCTCATGTGCGACCTGATGGTGCTAGCCTTCCAAATCGATGCCACGCGCGTGTGCACCTTTGTATTGGCCAATGAAGGCAGTAACAAACCGTACCCGTGGATCGGGGTCAATGAAGGGCACCACGAGCTTTCCCATCACGGCAACGACGCAGGCAAGTTGACCAAAATCCGCCAGATCAACACATTCCATACCCGCCAGCTGGCTTACCTTTTGGAAAAGTTCAAAGCCGTCCAGGAAGGCACAGGGACCTTGCTCGACCACAGCATGATTGCTTATGGGAGCGGCAACTCGGACGGCAACCGTCACAACCACGACAACCTGCCTATCCTGTTGGCGGGGAGCGCAGGGGGCACGATCAAGAGTGGGCGCCACCTCAAGCTGGAGTCGGAGACGCCGGTGGCCAACCTGTGGTCATCCATGTTGGAGCGCATCGACGTGCGCACGCCCGTTGGCGATAGCACCGGCACCCTCAAGGGCCTGGCCGGGTAAAACGGGCACAGCTGAGCTTACTAAGCCGTCGTGTCTTGCCCGTTAGAATGCGACCCCCGTCAGCTCGCAGCACATTACTTTTTCCTATGCGGAAGACGCGTGTCGATTCTGAACCACGTCGATGACCGCCGCAAACCAAGGCTGGCGTGCTCGACGAACGCAGCCTTATATCCCGCTTCCCAGCTTCCGCTAACGCAGGCGCGCGAACTCTTCGGCCATTAGCCGTGTGAGCTCATGCGCCCCGGCACGGTTGAGATGCGCTCCATCCACACGGACAGCGTCCTCAAAAAGAGTCGGGAACCGCTCGGCGTCGTTGAGCGCGATCAGGTCCGCGTCAATCCCCTGCTCGCGCAAGCTCACCAGTCGGCTCCGGGCATTCAGGGATGGCGTGATGACAAAGACAGGACGGCTGCCGTGCCCCTTCACCGTGGCCACCAGCGTTTGCAGCCTCTGCCTGAACGGCTCCGACAATCGGGCGTGCACCGGCACCTCCCGATAGGCAGCCAATGCAGCGTGGTATTTCTCCACATCGTCGAGCTTGTCCTCTCGCATCGGAACAAAGCCACGCGCCCCGATCCACTGGCTCTGACGTTTCCGCTTCTTGGCTGGCGTGGTGGTTTTGGAGGAACCGATCCGCTTGGCGAGAAACTCAGCGCCTGTTCCCAAGCTCAGAGCCGAACGCAGGAACAGTCTGGCATGAGTCTGCGCCAGGTCAGCTCGCAGCGCAGGATCCGAAGACGGTTCCCCTGCGATGGACTCGAGCGACAGAAGGGTGTTGGTCCAATCATGCCACCAGACGGTGCGCACGCCATCGCCGAGATAGTTATCGATACGCGGGCTGTACGGGGGCAACTCGATGAGTATCCAGGCAGGCGCGGGTTTGTGTCGCAGAACTTCTTCAAGCACTGTGAAGCTCTCAGGCGGCACCATCCCATCCACCCCAAGATTGTAGGAGCGGACCATAATGCCGCGTGCACGCAGGTCCGCATCGAGTTGGTCCGGGATAATTCCATGGTAGATCCGGCTCGAACCCACGAAGAGAACGTCGGCGGGGGCTGCCTGCCCGCGCAGGTCCGCTAGCTTTTCGTCCAAGACCTCAACATACGGCCGGGGCAACACGCTTCTGAATATCGCCCCAGCGCAAAATGCGCCAATGCCGAAGCATGCCACTGCGCCCATCCGGCTTTTCCATGTGCGGCGTTTTGAAGACATACTAGAACTGGAAATAGATGAATGCCTTGTACTTGACGGGCACGAATAGGAGGGCTGCGGCTGATCCGATTCCTAGCCCGCCTGCCGCCGCCCAGTCCGGCAGCCTTATCCAGACCCTTGAAAAAACTCCGCGCCAGTTGAGCCAGTGGATCAGCGCGAGCATCCCGAGCAATGCAACGCAGCCGCCACCAAAGCTTCGCGAACCCGCGCCTCCGAGAAAGCAGAAGGATTTGGCGGCCCGGGCAGCGACCTCCAGCGCCGTCATGGTCTGACCGTGATCGGAGATGGAAGCGGCCCGAAA
>JAYVTN010000112.1:0-8822 GCA_043788785.1 Spartobacteria bacterium
CCTCGGCGGGGGCAGCAAAGCTACTTTTGAGCAGCCCCTTGGCCCCCAGTAATTCTTCAATCCACTTCTCCTGGGCGCGGCCTTGGGCACATCTGACCATTGACCCCGTCAGCAAGCGCACCATCTTGTAGAGAAACCCGTTTCCCTGGAACCGGACCCTGATCAGGGGCCCCCGGATGGATACCCGGATTCCGTGGATAGTCCGGGTCGTGTTCTCCACCGGTTTACCCCGGTTGGCCGCGAACCCCGCGAAATCATGGGTTCCTTCCAAAATCCCAGCGCACTTGAACAACGTTGCCCTGTCGATTGCCCCGGGGAGATGCCAAACCCGCCCAATCTCCAGCGGATGCAATACAGGATGGTTCCAAATCCGATACTGGTAGATTTTCCCGCGGGCACTGAAGCGGGAATGGAACCCGGCCGGTGCCCTAGTGAGCTTGAGCACGCGGATCTCCGCAGGCAAATGGGCGTTGATTGCCAGGATCCACTGTCCTATTGGCATCCTGGCGCGGGGGACCTCGATATGGGCAACCTGGCCTAGGGAATGGACCCCGGCATCAGTACGTCCCGATCCATGGACAACCACCCGGTGGCCACAGAGCTTGAGCAGTGCAGATTCCATTAGGTCTTGAACCGCGTCGCCGGTGACCTGGCTTTGCCAGCCGCGGTACGGACGACCGTCGTAAGCGATGACCAATTTGAAGCGCTCGGCGCCCACGGGTGCTACTCCCACGTTCCTTGGGAATCCAACCACCCCTGCAGGATCAGGTGCGCCGCGACCTGATCAATCACGTTGCGGCTGTTTTTTACGGTGCGCCCGTTTTCATGAAGCATTTTCTGGGCGGCAACCGAGGTCAGCCGTTCATCCCAGAGTTTAAGCGTGCAGCCGGGGATCCGTTTGCGGAGTTGGTCGGCATAGGCGCGCACCTTCTCAGCGGCGGGCCCATAGGTCCCATCCATGTTGCGGGGCAACCCCAAAACGAGCATCCCGATCTTATCCCGTTCGACGATCTCGGCGATGCGGCCCACGCTGTCGGGCACCTCCCTCACCACAATGGTCTCCAAGGGATGGGCCAGCATTCCAAGCTCATCGCTGATGGCCAACCCGATCCGGGCTTCCCCATGATCAATTCCTAGCGCCCGGATCATTGGAGTTCTGGCGGAAGGTCCGCCACCAAGTGTTTGATTTTCTCCGCGTCATTGCGATGGCAGATCAGAAGCGCATCGGCCGTCTGCACCACAATCAAATCGCTGACGCCTACCAGCGCCACCACCGATTTCTGGTTGGAGAACACGATATTGTCCCGCGAGTCCAGCGCCTTGAGTGGGGCCCGGCTCTGGTTGCCCATCTCGTCGGCCTCAAAGTATTTGGCGATTGCAGGCCAACTCCCCACGTCGTCCCAGTCAAAGCCCGCCTCCACCATCAGGACCCGCGGCGCTTTTTCCAGGATTGCATAGTCGATGGAGATTTTGGGCAACTGCGGGAAGGCTTCCCCCAAGAGGGCTTCGAAGTCTCCGGCCCCGGCAATGGCGGCTACGAAATGGCCCAAGGCAGGCGCATCGCGTTCAAACGCTTGGACGATGCTTGCAATGCTCCAGACGAAAATTCCTGCGTTCCACCAAAAGTTGCCCTGCTGGAGATAATTCTGGGCGGTAGCGGCGTCCGGCTTTTCCCGGAACCGAACCACCTCGGATACCCGTACGGTATCGGGGGTTTCCAAAAGAGGATACGGCAACCCTTGTTCGATGTAACCAAAGCCGGGGCATGCCCAGGTGGGTCGGATTCCGATGGTTACCAGGTCTCCGGACTGGAGCGCTGCCTGGGCTGCGGCTCGAAGGGTGGATTGGAAGCCTTTGACGTTCTCAATCACATGGTCGGCTGAAAGAACGATCATCGTCGCTTGAGGAGCGCGGGATTTGATCCAACCCACTCCCAAGGCAATGGCCGCAGCCGTATCGCGTTTGGCCGGTTCAGCCACGATATTGGCCCCGGGCAGTTGGTGGCCGACCAATTGCCTGACGGCTGACACCTGCTCGGTGTTGGTAAGAATTAGGATCTGCTCTTTTGGCACCAATCCCTCCAAGCGGCTCAAGGTGGATTCCAGAAGCGTTTCCTGGGAGACCAAAGGCAAAAGCTGCTTGGGGCAACTTCTGCGGCTCAAAGGCCAGAAGCGCTCACCGCTGCCACCGGCCAGGATCAAAACGTATAGGGGGGATTCCATGTGCGCGGCGAGCCTACCCCATCCAATAGCCATTGGGAAAGGATGCTCGAAGCCAGATGCGCTTTCCTTGCAATCTCCCGGAGGGCTGGGCCATATTGAGAGTGTCATGCCGCGAACCAAGACCTCCGATCCACTCCAGACTAGTCTCCTTGCTGTGACCCAGACCGCCGTCGGTTGCGCCGTCGGTTTGTTGTTGGCGGGCAAACTCGGGCGCTCCGCTCAAAAGACCACCGCTGCATCCCTGCTAGGGGTCGGCGCCTTGCTCGTATTGCCTCTCATTATCGATGCTGTCAGCCAGGCCGTTTCCGGACCGGGTTCCGCCCGCGGCGAACGCCGCCGCCTGGATTCCATCCGCACCGACGCCGGGTTCCCGGACGAAGCCGACATTTACTGAAGAAAAAGCTAAAAGCTAAAAGCTAAAAGCTAAAAGCCGAAAGCTAAAAGCTAAAAGCTAAAAGCCGAAAGCCGAAAGCCGAAAGCCGAAAGCTAAAAGCTAAAAGCTAAAAGCTAAAAGCTAAAAGCTAAAAGCTAAAAGCTAAAAGCGGAAAGCTAAAAGCCGAAAGCTAAAAGCTACATAAATTCTGGCAAGAGCTCGGGGGAGCTCGGGGAGCCGGGGATGCCGACGGGATCGTTATGATCCCGTCGGCTTTTTTGGGCTCACAAGGCGGAATCAACCACAGATTCCACAAGACGAGATGAATCCGCAGATGCCACAGATTGACGCAGATGATGGGGCGGGAATGGCTGCACTCCCCCGAACGGCCCTCCGCCGAACAGCGCCTTGAGAACCGGAGGGTGTCGGGCAGCTTGGTTGAACTTACACGGGCCAGTCCCATCCCATTCCCGTCCTGCTCCTAATCCGCAGATTGCGCAGATGACACAGATGTGGTCGGAAAAGCAGCCCCCGACTACATCTGCCTTATCTGCGCAATCTGCGGATAGCCCGGTCCGGCGGCCCACGCGGCCCCGTGTGGGTCTCCCCGTCGTCACACAGCACCCGGTGTGTCTCCGGTTCCGGAAACGTTGCGCCTTAGCGACCGTTGCGTGAAACCCACCGCCCTGCTGTTCCACGCCACGGACGGAACCTCGCCCGTATGGGGACGGGTCGCAGTGTTTCGCTCTCGGCTACGTGCCTTTCGGCCCGGCTTCGCGCCGTAACTGGAAACGCTTCCGGTAGCGTAGCGGGGTCATCGCCATATGTTTTTGGAAGAGTTGAGTGAACGCGCTTTGATCGCAAAAGCCCAATTCCCGGGCGATCTCGCTGATTTGCGTCGCGCCTTGATGGAGGGCCTCGCAGGCAGCCTGAAGTCTGAGTTTGATGATGAAGGCCTGCGGACTGCTCCCGAAGGTTTCCACAAATTTACGTTGGAGATGGCGCGGTGATAGGTGGACGGCGCTGGCAAGTTCTTTGATGGAAACGCCTCGCCGAAAGTTTTCGCGGATGTAAGTCAAAGCCTTCTCGATCTGGAGAAAGGGCTGAAGGACTTGACGGCGACCTTCGTACGAATGGGCGAACCCCATGAGACCCATGACCTCGCCTGCCTGGTTGCGCAGCGGCATTTTGTTGGTGATGAACCAATCCGGGATGCCTTGGTCGGTAAAGAAGAGTTCAACGATGTTCAGCTTCGGCAGTCCCGTGGACATCACTTCTTCGTCATCTTTCCGGAAACTCTCAGCCAGATGTAGAGGAAATAGGTCGAAATCACTGCGCCCGATCAATTCAACTTCGTGACGGAAACCGAACCGTTCAATGAAGCCTTGACTGGCGCACACAATCCGGAACTGGCGGTCTTTGGCAAAGAAAGCAAAGTCCGGCATCAAGTCGAACACTCGATAAAATGGAGTATCCGGGCTGAGTTGGCGCAGAAAGCGTTCGCGGACTAGGGATTCGTTGCTGGCTTGAGAGTTCATGGTAGGCGAAGAAGGTGGGCAAAAATTTACGGGCGGGAACCCGTGGAGTCCGAGTTTCAATAAAACCTGTCCGAGTGGCAAACTGGTAATTGGGTGCCGGGAGGGGCATGAATCTGGGATCCTTCATGAAACGATTTTTTTGCCTCCTCATTCTATCGGCCATGTGTTCGGCGGCCGAAGCCGCTCCGCATCCGATCCGGGTCTTGTTTCTCGGCCATGAAGCCGAGCACCATAAAAGTGGCGTCCTGATGCCAGTGCTCGCCCAGGCGATGGGGAGGGAGGCGATCTACTTCGATTACTTCACCAAGCCGGAGTGCCTCAATCCGGAGACTCTGAGCCATTACGATGCGGTGATGCTCTATGCCAATCATGATAGCATCTCTGCGGAGCAGTTTGCGGCTCTGAGCAGTTTTGTGGCCAGCGGGCATGGATTCCTGCCGATCCATTGCGCAAGCTACTGTTTCCGAAACGAGCCGAAGTTCATCGCGATGGTGGGAGGCTTGTTCAAAAGCCATGGAACAGGTGTGTTTAAGGCGAGAATCTTGGACCGCACACATCCGGTTTTTGAAGGCGTCAACGAATACGAGACGTGGGATGAGACCTACGTCCATGACCAAATCAACGAGCAAGGCCGCACGTTGTTGGCAGAGCGGGTCGAGGGCGACCGACACGAACCGTGGACCTGGGTGCGGCAGGAGGGCAAAGGCCGCGTTTTCTATACCGCGAGCGGTCACGACGAGCGGACGTGGACGGATCCGAACTTCCAGAAGCTGCTTCGCAACGCGATTGTTTGGTCAGTGGGCGACGCGGTGAAAGCCGAGTGGCAGACGTTTCTAGCCAAACGCGAACCCGAAATTCGCGAGAAGAATCCGAACGTTGCCAATTACGAGAGTCGCCCTGAGCCTTTGACCTTCCAGAAGCCGTTCAGTGCGAAGGGGGCGATGGAACGCACGCAGGTGCCTGCCGATTGTCACTTGGAGCTCTTCGCCAGCGAGCCACAAATTGGCAAACCCATTGCGTTCACCTGGGATGAACGCGGCCGCCTATGGGTTGCTGAAACCTCTGATTACCCGCATGGCGTGAGCAAGACTGGCGAGGGCAACGACCGGATCACTATCTGCGAGGACACCGACGGCGATGGCCGGGCCGATAAGTTTACTGTGTTCGCGGATAAGCTCAACATCCCAACTGGGTTGGTCTTTGCACGAGGCGGGATCATCGTCTCCCAACCGCCGCGGTTCCTGTTCCTCAAGGATACCGATGGCGATGACAAGGCGGACGTTCGCGAGGAACTTATCACTGGGTGGGGCATCGGGGATACCCACGCGCAGGCCTCCAGCTTGCACTACGGCTTCGATAACTGGTTGTACGGCTCGGTCGGTTATTCCGGGTTCCATGGAAAGATCGGTGATAAGGGCTTGGACTTCGCCCAAGGCATTTACCGGTTCAAATCCGATGGCAAAGACATGGAGTTTCTGCACCAGTTCTCCAATAACACGTGGGCTTTCAGTAACAACGATGCTGGGGACCCGTTCGGAGGAACTGCCAATGGAGCCCCCATCTTCTTTGGGGGCATTCCGCAGACGGTCGTCCCTGCCGGAAGCCGTTTTATGACGGCTAAAAAAATCAATGTGGTGGACCAGGCCCACGCGATCACCCCCAATACCCGTCAGGTGGACGTCATCGGCGGGTACACGGCCGCGTGTAACTCGAATTTCATCTATTCCAAGAATCTGCCCGCACGCTTCCAAGGCAAGGCAATGGTATGCGAACCGACCATGAAGATTGTCTCTCTCATGGATGTGGTTCGCGAGGGCTCGGGCTACAAGGCCCTGGATGGCATGAACATTTTCGCCAGCACCGATGAATGGACTTCGCCGGTCTTCGCTGAGGTGGGTCCGGATGGCGCCATCTGGATCGCGGATTGGCAGAACTTCATCATCCAGCACAATCCCACACCCAGTGTCGCCCGAGGCGGATACGACGCGAAAACCGGGGCGGGCGGAGCCCATGAGAATGCCTTGCGCGACCATTCCCGGGGGCGGATTTACCGGGTGGTCTGGAATAGCGCCAAGCCGGTAAAGAAAAATTTAATGGGAGCTTCGAGCGCTCAACTGGTGACGGCTCTGGAGGACGATGTCCTGTACTGGCGTCTGCTGGCCCAAAGGCTTTTGGTCGAGGGCAAGCGGGTGGACGCGGTGCCTGCATTGAAAGCCCTCGTCCTAGCCAACACTGGTACGGTGGGCTCCCTGCATGCCCTGTGGACTCTCAAGGGCCTGGAAGCTCTCGATGAAGGGACTCAGAAATCCGCCCTCCTTGCCAAAGACGCGCGGTTACGCCGGAACGCGATCCGCTCCTTGGGTAGCGATGAGAAAAGCCAGGCGCTCTTTTTCGGAGCCGGAGTGGTTGCGGACGTGGACCCCGGTACGCGGTTGGCTGCTGAAGTTAAACTGGCTGAATTTGAGACGACCCCGCAGATCCAAACGCTAGTCAAACAGCTCAACGCCGACCGATCAACTGCCGGCGATCAATGGCTCACTGAGATTGGGGCGCTGCTGGCCAAAAAGCACAGTGTCAGAACGGCCGGATTCCAAGAGGGGCCCAACCTTCTTCCCAACCCCGGAATGGAAGCCGCAGGCGCTGATGCGCTTCCCGAAGGCTGGCGGCGCCGGGATTATAATAACAATCCGGGCACGCAAGGCGCGGAATGGACGCTGGTGAGCGGCGAGGGGATCGCTCATTCGGGTAAAAACGCGTTGCTTTGCACCACGACCGGGTTGGCTGATACGAGTTTTTACGTCGATGTCCCGCTTAAACCCAATACGGAGTACAAGCTTTCGGGTTGGATCAAGGCGGCTCACATCGCGGGCAACGCTAGCCTGAACGACCACATCGGCCGGGCACAAACGCCGTTGGTGAAACGGGATACGGGTTGGAAGCTGGTCCAGACCACCTTCAATAGCCAGGACCGCACGAAGGCGAGCATCAACGTACTCCACGTGGCCATCGGCGCCGCGTATTTCGATGACGTGAGCCTTTGTGAATTGGTCCCCAAAGAAGAGCCGCCAGCCGAAGTCGCCGCAGTGGGCGATCCCAAACGCGGTGAGGACATTTTTTGGAAGCACCCGGTGGCTGCTTGTATGAACTGCCACATGCTCAAAAACCGGGGCGGCGCAGTCGGGCCAGCCCTCGACGGCATTGCCGGGCGCAAAGATGCCGCTTACCTTGCCCAGAGCCTGCTCGAGCCCAACAAGGTCTTGGCTGTGGGCTTTGAAAAACTGGGCGCTTCTCCCATGCCTCCCATGGGCTTGATCCTCAAACCCCAAGAGTTGGCCGACATTCAAGCCTTCCTGCAGACGTTGAAATAACCCAATCACTTTATGTCCCAAAACAAGTTCAATATCGCGGTCGTGGGCCTCGGATTCGGTGCGGAATTCATTCCGATCTGGCAGAAGCATCCTCACACCAACTGTTACGCCATTTGTCAGCGCAATCCGGAAAAGCTCAAGGAGGTAGGCGACTATTGGGGCGTGGAAACCCGGTATGCAGACTTCGAGAAAATGCTGGGGGATCCCAATATCCATGCCGTGCATATCAACTCGCCGATTCCCGACCATGGCTGGATGAGCATCGCAGCGCTCAAGGCCGGCAAGCATGTGGCCTGCACGGTACCAATGGCGACCTCGGTGGAGGAGTGCTTGGAGATCATTCGCCTGAGCGAGCAAACCGGCCTGCGCTATATGATGATGGAGACGGTGGTCTATGCGCGTGAGTATCTCTTCATGAAAGAGCTGCGCGACCAAGGCGAGTTAGGCAAAATCCAATTTGTGCAAGCCAGCCACCAGCAGGACATGGATGGATGGCCCAATTATTGGCCCGGGTTGCCGCCCATGCACTACGCAACCCACACGATCGGTCCCGTACTGGGTTTGGCCAACGGCGAAGCCGAATACGTGAGTTGCTTTGGCAGCGGCACCGTCCGTCAAGAACTCATCGCCTATTACAATTCGCCGTTTGCCGTCGAGACGGCCCATATCAAGGTGCGCAATTCCGACCTGAGCGTTCGGGTCATCCGCTCCCTTTTCGACACCGCTCGCCAATACCGCGAATCCATCGACATCTACGGCTCCAAGAAATCCGTCGAATGGCCGCTCATCGAACATGAGTCGCTGGTGGTGCACACCGCCAAGAAACCGGAATCGGAGATTCCTGAGAAGGTGCCCTGTCCCGACTATGCCAGTCGCTTGCCGGAAAGCATCCAACGCTACACGACCAAGGGTGTGTACGATTCGGACGACAATACGCATCGGAGCTTTACTCAAGGTGCCGGGCACGGGGGCAGTCACCCGCACCTTGCCCACGAGTTTGCATGCGCCCTTGCCGAAGGCCGCGAGGCATTTCCGAATGCCAAACAAAGCGGGAACTGGACTTGCACCGGCATCCTTGCCCACCAGAGCGCGTTGGAAGGGGGGGCGATCAAGCATTTGCCGCAGGAAACCTTGGCCTGAGAGGGAGTGCGGCCGCACGAACCGGGAGACCGGGACCCGGTCTGGAAGGCCAACGGCCTGATCTATCCCCAGCCCGGGGCAACGCCCTGGGTTGCGGCCCCACAGACGGCGGAGCCCTGAAAGGGCGCCCGGGCCGGTCTGGAAGGCCAACGGCCTGATCTAACCCCAGCCTAGGGCAACG
>JAYVTN010000113.1:0-5062 GCA_043788785.1 Spartobacteria bacterium
ACGCCGAGCGGATTTTCTTCCTCGGCCAAGCCTTCCAACGCGGGTGGAGCATCGAAGAAGTCTTCGAGCTCACAAAGATTGACCGCTGGTTCCTGGAGCACTTGCGGCAAATCGCTGAAGAACAGGTGCAGCTGGGCAAGCACCTCGGCAGCGCAGCCGGTTTGCGCCGGGCCAAGAAACTGGGCTTTTCGGATCGGCAGATGGCCATTGCAGGAGGGGTGACCGAAAAGGAGATTCGTGCCCTACGGATCGAAGCCGGAGTGACGCCCACGTATCGGCTCGTGGATACGTGCGCCGCGGAATTTGAGGCATACACGCCCTACTATTACTCCACCCACGGTGATGAGAATGAGCGGCGTGAGGGCACCAAGCGCAAGGTCATCATCCTAGGCGGCGGCCCGAACCGGATCGGCCAGGGCATCGAGTTCGACTACTGTTGTGTGCATGCGGCTTTTGCCCTCAAGGAGCTGGATTTCGAGACCATCATGGTCAATTCCAACCCGGAGACGGTTTCCACCGACTACGATACCAGCGACAAGCTCTACTTCGAGCCGCTGACGTTGGAGGACGTGCTTAACATTTGTGAGCAGGAGAAGGAGAACCTCCATGGCGTGATCGTGCAGTTTGGCGGACAGACGCCCCTGAACCTTGCGGCAGGCCTGCAGGAAGCCGGAGTGCCGATAATTGGCACCTCGCCCCACAGCATTGAGATTGCGGAGGATCGCAAACTGTTCTCTGCGATGCTCGACAAGCTCGGGATCCGGCAGACGGCCGGGGGCACTGCCACCAACGAGGCGGAAGCCGTCGCGGTCGCCATGCGCATCGGTTATCCGGTGTTGGTACGGCCCTCCTTCGTCCTGGGCGGCCGGGCCATGGAGCTCGTCCATAACGAGGAAGACCTACGCCGCTACATCCGTACGGCCGTGGAAGCCAGCCCCGAACGCCCCGTTCTGGTGGATCATTTCCTCGAAGACGCCACCGAAGTCGACGTGGATTGTATCTGCGACGGCGAGATTGCCGTCCTGGGTGCCATCATGGAACACATCGAGCAAGCCGGCATCCACAGCGGCGACAGTGCTTGCGTGATTCCTTCCTTCTCATTGAGCGAGTCGGTGCGCGAGGAGATCAGTCGCTCCACCAAAGCGATGGCCAAGGAACTCCAAGTGCGCGGCTTGATGAACGTGCAGTTTGCCGTCAAAGAGGAGCAAGTCTACGTCTTGGAGGTCAACCCCCGCGCCAGCCGCACGGTGCCTTTTGTGAGCAAGGCCATTGGCGTACCCCTGGCCAAGCTCGCAGCCAAGGTGATGGCCGGCAAAACATTGCGCGAGCTCGGGTTCACCCAGGAAATCACGCCTGCGCATTATTCGGTCAAGGAAGCGGTCTTTCCCTTTGTGCGTTTTCCGGGAATCGACATTGCCCTTGGGCCTGAGATGAAGAGTACCGGCGAGGTGATGGGGATTGGGGAAAACATCGGGTTGGCCTACGCCAAGGCGCAGATGGCCGCACAGCCTCCCTTGCCGACGGCAGGCAACGTGTTCATCAGTGTCAAGGACAGTGACAAGCTCCATATCGGAGCGATTGCCAGTGAGTTTGCCGAACTCGGGTTCACGATATACGCTACCGGTGGTACGGCGGCCGCTCTTAAGAAAGCGGGGGTGGCCGTCAACAAGCTCTTCAAGCTTAGCGAGGGACGGCCCAATGCTTTGGACATGATCAAGAACCGGGAGTTGGTCATGGTGATCAACACGCCGGCGGGGAAGAGTCCGCGTCAGGACGAGGTGAAGATCCGGAGTACGGCGGCCGGCAACCGGATCCCGATCATGACCACGTTGCGAGCCGCCCGCGCCAGTGCCCAAGGGATACGGGCGTTGCGTGAGCACGGTCTGAGCGTGAAGACTATCCAGGAGTTCCACGCGGAGATCCGGCGTTAGCCGAGCGCACCGCGAAATCCAGCGGCAGGCCGGCCTCCAAATAGAGCCGGCTCAGGGCGTTGATGGCAAAGGTCGGGTCCGGGAGCCTCCCCGTGGCCCGGACGTCGCGCCCGTGGACGGCCGACCGGTGAAGGGGCTGGAAGCCGATGCGACGGGGGCTCCGGTGTCGGCGGCGAGGGTATCCACGGGCTGGAAGCCCGTGCCACGGGGGATGGCTCAGGCGGCGATGAGATGATTGCGGATCGCGTACCGGACCAGCTCGCTGAAGGATTTGAGTTGGAGCTTGCGCATACTCGAAGCGCGATGGGTTTCGGCGGTTTTGACGCTGATTCCCAAGACTTCGCCGACTTCCTTGTTGCTCTTGCCTTCGGCGAGTAGTTGTACGATCTGGCGTTCGCGGGCCGTCAATCGGCCGACCTCCGGGGTCTCCTCGCCGGCCTTCTTCGGGTTGAGGAACTTGTTGAAGAGCACCTCGCCGACAAAAGGGGTGAAGTAGGATTTATGGTTGGCCAAGCAGCGCAACGCGCTTTCAAAGACGTGCTGCTCCTCGGTTTTGACGATGTAGCTGCGGGCCCCAGCCTCAAAGACTTGTCGGATCATGTCTTCGCTTTCGTGACCACTACACACGAGGACCTCGGTATCGGGGTAATCGCGTTTGATGATCCGCGTCGCTTCCAACCCGTTGAGTTCGGGCATGGTCACATCCATAATGACGATGTCGGGTTTGAGTTGGCCGACCATCTCAATGGCAGCGCGCCCATTGTCGGCTTCTCCGCAAACCTCCCAACCACTCATCGATTCCACGAGGGTCCTCAGGCCACACCGGACGACAAGGTGGTCATCTGCCAATAGGACACGGACAATTTTTGGGGGGAGTGTGGGCATTTGGTAAACAATGGAAAATGCTGGAATTCCGAAATAAGCAAGTCCGGCGCCATGCTATTGTGGAAATATCTTAACTTTCAGCCGCGCAATGCCGTCTTTTGCGAAATCGCTGGCCGGATATGTCTTTTGTGCTTTGAGGTAGAGAGAGAGGCTGGAGCCGATCTGGTCGCGCTTTTCCAACTCTTGGGCTTGGCGTAAGGTGCGCACAAAGTCCGCCGCTTCCGTGGTCAGATCCGCCCGGGTTTGGTTGAGCTTGCTATCATCGGGAAAATCCTTGGCTGCGCGTTCCACACTTTCCCATCCGCCAGCGAAGTTGCTCTGGCGCTGCATCTCTTGAGCGCGCAGGATGGCGGCCTCCACGGTCTGCATATCCTTTAGAACCCGCTCCAACTGGGCTTTGCGCTCCGGATACAGGGACATGGCGGCAATAAACCGGGCGTTGTTTTCGAAAATCTGCCGGTAGTTTTTCTGCGCGTAAAGCTGGTCGAAGTCGCTTACCGCGCGTCCTTGCAAATCCCCTTGGGAGAAAATTTTCTGGGAAACTTCCGCCAGTTCCGGGTTGCGCGGCCATAGTTCTGTTGCTGCCGCCAATTCGGATTCCAACGTCTGCTGATCCCCACTGATGGCCGCATTGCGCGCTTTTGCCAGACGCATCCTTGCCACAGTCTTGGCGGTCTCGATGGCGGCCATTGGCTTGGAGCTGTCGAAATCCTTGGCAATGGTCATGAGCTCTTTGACGAGAGTTTCGGCCATCGAATAATCCTTAACGTCGATCGCGGAAATGAGTTGATTGGTCTTTTGGGTAAACTCCAAGCTCTGGCGCTTTTTGCTGCGGGCCAACGTGCGGATTTCCGGCAGGTATTCGCCTACGGTAAAGGATTCGCCCAGCCGTTTGGTGGCACTTTCAAGCTCGCCTTTTTCAATTAGGAAATCGAATGCGCGCACGCCTTCGCGCACGTCGCGGATGGCTTCATTGGCCAAGGAATCCAAAGTGCTGATGGTGGGTGCCATGCCGGCCGAGCGCATGAAGAGGTCCTTGGAATCCTTGCCCAGGTTCAGCTTGGAATCCCCATCGGTAAACAGTGCCCGATAGAACCGGGTGGCCACCAGGACGTGCTGGAAGCGGCGCTGGACAAAAAGTTGCACCACAAGGGCTTGATACTCGACCTTGGCTGCCACTTCGGAGAGCTCCCGTTTGGTATCGTTCACCTTGATGCGGGCCATCGTCTCCGCGACGCGCGTCAAATACGGGGTCAGCTTGAGAGTCTCCTTGGTTGTTGTTGAGGAGCTGTTGCCTTGCTTGTCCTTGCTCGATTTGGTCGAGGAGGTTTCCAAGGAGCTGGTCTGCCCGGAAATGCTCGCATTCCACTCGTTTTGGCGGCGCTCCTTCTCCAACGCGTCATTGGCCATCGCCAGGCGTTGTTGCTGGCGTTGGGCCGCCCAAACTGTGTAGACCGCATCCGCAAGCGAGTCGCACAGCCTTGCATCAATGTCGTAGCGCGCGCCTTGGGCTAGCAGGCGGAAAGCGGCATCCACATTCTCCCGGGACATGTTCCCCGGGGCCAGCTTAGTGAGCATTTGGCTCAGAAGGGCCTGATAGGCGTGGTCCTCGGCCGTCGTGGCCTCTGGCGCATTGAGGAACTTCTCGAAGCGCGCCATGAAGACCCGGTTATTGTTGATGTTCCAATTCTTGCCATCCCACGTGAGCACTTCAGTGCCCGGATCGAAGGAGGGAACGTCTTTGCCCAGGAAACTGGATTGTGGTTTGGCGGGGCCAGCCGGGGGTTTGCTGATCTGGGTGGGCTGGGGTTGGGGGGCACCTGCGGGGGCGGCAGCATCAGGCACTTGGGCAAGCGCTCCGTGAAAGTAGCCCACGAGCACATAACTGAGGGCGCCAACCGCGAAGGCGTGTCGCGAGGGTTTGAGAATCGAGTGGGGGCTCATATGGAAGAGGTCTTTTTTACGTCCCTGGCAAGCAGAAGACCCTTCTCAGAGACTTCCAGTTTGAAGAGGTATCGCTGGCCGCGCTCGATATTGATCTGGTTGAACTCCGGAGGGACCATGACGGCCACTACGTCGCCATTGCCCAAGCCGACCGAGAAGAGGCGCCCGATGCCGGGCGCCGAGTCGATGTAGGCCGTGATCGACCCGTCCAGTTTGTAGGTGTTGCCACGGAGGCTATTGGAGTTTTCCAGGTAATCCTGCACCGGCAGCACCGACAGGGTCCGGTAGGGATCACTCACCCC
>JAYVTN010000114.1:0-5605 GCA_043788785.1 Spartobacteria bacterium
ATCCCGGACGAAAGTAATTCGCCCAGCCCTTGAGATGCCTGTTGAGTCCTCCGATGAGTTGGGGCAACGGCACAAAGCACCGGTTCTTCCCGGTCATTTCCTTGAGCTTTTCGCGCTCGCGCACGAGCGCCTTCTTGGACGGACACATGTTCCAGTACCGCATGTTGCGTCCGTGCAGATCACGATCGAGCCGGAAGGTGTAGCCCAGGAAGTCCAGCGCCGCTCCCTGCTCGCGCAAGGAGACCACGCGGGTCTTTTCCCGGTTTATCTTCAACCCCAGCCAGTCCTCGATTTTCTGCTCCACGAACTCCGTGACCTGCTCGCTATTGCTACGCATCAGTATCACAAAGTCATCCGCGTACCGCACCATCACGGCCTTGACCTTTTGGGCCGGACCGTCCTTGGCGTGGAACGCGCGATCAAACCAGTGCAGGTAGATGTTCGCCAGTAATGGCGACACCACCCCGCCCTGCGGTGTTCCCTTCTCATTGCGCCGCCGGCGCTTGCTGCCTGTCTCATCGGTTTCCTCCACCGGAGCATTGAGCCACTGCTGGATAAGTCGCAGCACACTTCCATCCACTATCCGCATGCGCACACAAGCCATGAGCTTGTCGTGCGGGATGCTGTCGAAGTAGCCCTCCATGTCTGCGTCGTACACCGTACAGCGCCCAATCACCAAGTTCTTCCGGATAACCTCCAGCGCGTCGTGCGCACTCCTTCCGGGTCGGAACCCATAGGAGCACTCCAGGAAGTCCGATTCAAAAAATCGGTTCCAAGATAAGCACCACCGCTGTCTGCACTACCCGGTCGCGTACGTTGGGAATGCCCAATGGCCTCTTCTTCCCGTTTACCTTGGGGATATAGACCCGCCGCACCGCTCCCGCGCGGTAGGTCTTTTGCTCCAATTCGGATTGCAACCCTGCAAGGAAGGCCTCTACGCCTTCCCTCTCGACCTGCTCGATCCTCACCCCATCCACTCCCGGGCCGCCTCCGTTGACACGGACTTGCGCCCATGCCGCCCGCAGTCGGGGTGGCTTACCAGCCCGTACAGGCTGTAGAAGCGATACCGCTTCTCCTGTTTGGCTTTCATTCTCAGCTTCGCTCGCCAGCCTTGGAGTTTCACAGGCAGCAGCGCCTCCCTTACGGTCAGCTCCTGCTCCTGTTGTCCTGTCATAGGTGGATTTCTCATCCCCAATCAGCTCCACGACCTTTTGAGTCGGCACCACTCCTGCCAAGGCCCCTTTGCTCCACGGGCGTTACCCCGCTTCAACGCTACTACGGGCCTCTCCGACTCCCGTGCCTCCAACACACCCCTTATGGATTCAGTGCGTGTCTTATCGCGCTCTAGCCGCGACCGGTTGCACGGGTCTCCCAGCCTGCCCAACTCCACCTTCCCTGCGCGCTGTCCCCTTTGACCCCGGAGAGCCCTGCCGTCGCGTGTGAATATCTCTTCACGGCAGGTGTCAGGCTTCAGCATCTCTGAAAGATTGGCCGCTCTCACTTAGTGTAACGATGGCTCATTTGGGTTTACATTACATTACGGCTCACAGGTTTGATCCACGGAGCCTCAGCCCAAGGATTACTCCCGGGACTGTCCGCTTCTCTACATGCTGGATATTCAGTTGGCATGGTGAACACGTTTCATTTCACTGGTTTGGTTGGCGGTGCTGGCGCACCAGAGCTCACAGAGGATGATTAAACCAGCGCCGCTTTCCCGATCCCGGCCAGGGATCAGGAACGGATTCCGAAATCCATTGCCAATCCCCCCCATGCCCTTTTCAATCCCTTCCCCCGATGAAGCTCCGCAATCAACTGCTCGCTATCTTCTGTCTCCTGCTGTTTGCCACGTTCGGGTTTTTCTATATCCGGCTGTGGGTCGTGCAGAAGCCATTTGGGATTATTCTTTTTGTCAGCGATGGGATGGTTGCCCGCCAATTGACAGCTGCACGGCTCTTTGAGGATGGAGCCGATCATCATTTGGCCATGGAATCCTTTCCCCATTTGGCTTTGGTCTCCAACTATTCGCATGATTTCGCTGTACCCGACAGCGCCTCGGCCGCGACCGCCTTGGCTACGGGCACCAAGGTCAACCACCGGAATATCGGCTGTGACCTACGCGGCAAACCCTTGAAATCCATTCTGGAATACGCGAAAGCCAATGGCCGTTCCGTAGGACTGGTTTCCACCGGAGTCTTAACAGCGCCCACCGCGGCTGCGTTCTACGCCCACTCACCCGATTCCCGGGATACCGACCAAATCGCCCTTCAATTCGTCGAAAAGGCCCAACTCGACGTTGTCCTTGGAGGCGGCACCCAGGATTTCTTACCCAAAGAGTCAGGGGGTATCCGTACCGATAAGCGGAACCTGTTAGGGGAACTCCAAGCCCGCGGACGCGAACTGCTGCGCACCAAAGCGGATCTGGAAAAGGCACCGGCCTACCGCACTGGCGGCGTGGTAGGCTTTTTCAATAACGGCCCGCTGGCATTCAGTGATCAAATCGAATCGGGCAGCCAGCAACCCTCCCTCTCAGACATGGTCCGCCGGGCGATCGAATTCCTTCAGGTCAATGGAAATGGATACGTGCTGGTCGTCGACGCAGCTTCCTCGACCCGGGCCGCGGAAGCCAACCAAGGCGAGCGCACGATTCTCGAAACCCTGGCTCTCGACCAAGCCATTGCCACGGCTACCAAGTACGCGGGAGAAAAATCCTTGATCGTCGCAGTCGCTACACACGGGACGGGCGGTCTCACCCTCAACGGCTATCCTCCGCGCCAGGACCGCGGAATGGCTTTGTTGGGCACCAGCGCAGCCGGCCACCCCTCCATCACATGGGCCACGGGTCCCAACGGTCCGGCAGCGAGTCCCGAACCTTCCGCTTTCCAGACCCCTTCTGCCCTCAATACCGCCGAGGACGTCATTGCAATCGGCCGTGGTGCGGGCGCGGAGAAAATCCACGGGTTTATCGACAACACCCAGATCTTCGAGATCCTGCGCGGTGCGCTGTAAAGCGGCCCTGCCCCTTTGGTCCCTTTAGGTCCCTTTAGGGCTCTTTAGGTCTACAGGGCCGCTAAAGCCGCATGATCGATCGTACTCAAGCGTCGGCACCCGGCTCCCAGTTGGGGGATGCACTCGATCAAAGCCTTCGTGTACGGATGCTGCGGTGTTTTGAGGACATCACTGGTGGGTCCGTATTCCACTATCTTACCCCGGAACATGACAGCCACCTTGTCGGCGATGCCGTTGATGATCCCGAAGTTATGGGTAATGAGAATGATCGCCATGCCCAAACGCGCCTTGATTTCGCGCAATTGAGCGATGATCTGGGCTTGGATGGTCACGTCCAATGCCGTGGTCGGTTCATCCGCGACAAGCAGGTCCGGCTGGCAGCTTAAAGCCATCGCGATCATCACCCGCTGCTGCATGCCGCCGCTGAGTTGGTGAGGATAATCATTCATGCGCTTGGACGCGTCCACGATCCCCACCATGTCCAAGTACTTGAGGACCTCGGCATCCACGTCCCGCACATCGGGCCGGTGCAGCCTTATGACTTCCGCAATCTGGTTGCGGATCGTAAACACGGGATTCAGGGAGGTCGACGGCTCCTGGAAAATGTACGCAATCCGGTTACCGCGGATTTCCCGCAACTCCCTGGACTTCATTTTCAATACGTCGCGGCCTTCGAAGAGAATTTGTCCCGACTTGTAGATTGCAGGAGGCTCCGGCAGCAACCGGGTCAGCGCCAAGCCCGTCACGCTTTTGCCACTCCCGCTTTCGCCCACGATGGCCAGGGTCTCCCCTGCCTCTAAACGCAAGGAAATGCCGCGGACGGCTTCGACGGCGCCGTTATCTGTGGCAAACTGGATCGCGAGATTTTGGATTTCGAGCAAGGGAATGGTCATATCGAAAAGGGAAGGCGCAGACCGGATCGTGGGGGGGCGGGAACGTTACGCGGTGGGTTACCCCTGCTTGGGATCAAAAGCCCGGCGCAGGGAGTCCCCGAACAGGTTGAGGGAAAGGACAAGCCCGAAGAGGGCACCGGTGGCCGCGCTCAGATTCCACCAAACCAGGGGTTCGCGGCTGAGCTCGCTGCGCGAACCGTCAATCATGGCCCCCCAGCTGGCGGTACCCAAAGGGGAGCCCACACCCAAATAGCTGAGGATGGCTTCGGCGAGAACAAGCCCGGAAAATCCCAGCACAAAGTTGATGAGGACCAAGTGCAGGACATTGGGCAGAAGGTGTTGGGTGACAATGGCCCAGTGGGATTGGCCCAGAGCCCGTGCAGCCGCAACATACGGGCGTTCGGATTGGCGGAGGGTTTCTCCCCGGATGAGCCGGCAAAGTCCTACCCAACTGGTCACCCCCAAGGCGACGGACATCGTGCCCAAGCCCTTACCGAGCACCATGAGGATGGATATCAGGAGCAGGATTTCGGGGATGGAAGCCAACGTGCTGTAGACATACTGGATGAGGTCATCGACCCAGCGCCGGAAATATCCGGCCAAAATCCCCAGCAATGTTCCCAGCGGGATGTAAATGGCACTGGTCACTCCCCCGATGATGAGGGCTGTCCGGCAAGCCTTTAGAGTCTGCACGAGAGTATCCTTGCCCAAGGCATCGGTCCCTAACAAATGGCGGCCCCGCAAAGGTTCGGGATTGGCCTCGGAGAGCGTATGATTGGCCAATGGGGCGCTGTAACTTTTCTCAGCCAAAACGTTGCGGGTTAGCCACCCCAAAACACTGGTCTGGCGGGCAGAGCCATTAGGAAACTGAATGGTTTCCAACATGCCGATCCCTAGATAGAGGGCAATGATGATGCCCGCCGCCAGTCCGACCCGGTCCTTGCGAAGCCGCTTCCAAGCGCGTTGCCAGCGCTCATTACGGCTTCCTGCCCGAAGCACCCATGCAAAGAGCAGCACTGCGGCCAGGGCCACCCCATTCTGGATCCAGATATCATCGAAAATGCGCATCATATCAGCTCAACCGGATACGGGGATCCACCAGCGCGTAACAGATGTCGGTGAGCACCAATCCCACAAGGTAGAGGATTGAGCCCAGATAGACGGAGGCAAAGACAATGGCGAAATCCCCCTGCTGGATGGCCAAGAACAAGGTGTTTCCCAGTCCTGGAATGCCGAAGAAGTTTTCCACCAGCAACGAGCCCATCACCAGCAGAGGCAAGTGCGCTACGACGAGGGTAATCAGGGAGATCATCCCGTTTTTGAGCACGTGTACAAACAATACCCGGGTATCCGAAAGGCCCTTTGCCATCGCAGTCCTCACGTAATCCTGACCGATCTCCTCCAGGAAAATGGCCCGGTAGAGCCGCACATCGCCGCCCAAACCCATCACGGCCATCAACGCGACGGGTAGGAGCAGAAACTTGGCCGTGTTTAGACCGTCCAGATTGAAGCCAAAGGCCGGGAAATAATTGAGGGCCAACGCGACAATGGCTTGTCCGAAAATGATGTAAACCATCGAGGGCAAGCTCATCAGGGCCACAGCGACCAAAGCGCCTGCGGTATCCAGCCACGAACTCCGGACGAAGACCAGGTAAAGGGCAATACTCACGGCCAGCGAGAGCCCCACAACAAACGCGGGCAATGTT
>JAYVTN010000115.1:0-9699 GCA_043788785.1 Spartobacteria bacterium
GGAACGCCTGGTGGGCGAACCGTGAGATGCAGTGGTAGTAGCCGGCCTCGCAATCCTCGTCCGCCTTGAGTCGTAGTTGCCTCATACCAACAGAATCGGGCGGCGAGCCCCGCCCCGCCGCCTCCCCGGAGCACCAAGTGTCCGCCACCTTATCAGGGGGGATGGGGGCCGTTGGGTCGGGGTTGGGGGCCGGGTTTGTTGCAGGCCGCGGTGGACGGACCGGACCGGGTGGCTCGGGCCGGACGGCCAAGCGCTTCCAACGCCCGAATCTAGGTTGAAGGTGTGAATCGCAGGGGAGCCCGCGCTCATCGTGGAGGACGGTGGTTGATCACCCCAGGCTTCCGGGGGAGGTTCGTGCAGGCGCCCGAATCGATATCTGGTGCCAAACGCGTCGAGTTACTGGACACTCAATGTCTTCTCATTGCGCGGGAACCCCCGACGGCATGGGCCACAGCTTCACCGTCCTGTCAAAGCACGCAGGCGAGGCCAGGGTAGGAGGCTAGCCGGGAATGGGAGTGGATGAGGCGGGAATCGAACCCGCAACCTAGCGATTAAGAGTCGCTTGCTCTGCCAATTGAGCTACTCATCCAAAAGGCAGCGAAGCGCTGCCGTTCCCGATCGAAAACGGGCCGATAGCTTACCCGTAGGCCAGTGCCTCTCAAGGATTTTCTCACGCAAATGTAAAAATGCCTCCACTGAGCTGTGACTTGTGAATTGGGCGCGGGTTTGGCAGGTTCATCTGCCGCACATGGAACACGACCCATCCCATACATGAATCCACCCAAAATCCTCTTCATCGCCAATGACCCGCTGCTGGCGACCTGTTACGCGGAGGCTCTTTCTAAATCCGGGTTCCATGTAAGCGTGGCTTTGGACGGAGAAACCGGGCTGCAACGCTTCACCGAGATGGGGCCCGATGCAGTGATCATGGATTTAAAGCTCCCGAAAATGGGCAGCGCTCAAGTGATCACCGCGATTCGCGCACACGAACGTAGCCGGGGCATTCCGGTGGTGGGCTTACCTACCGAGCTTGAAGCCTTGGTGCAGGAAGCCCAGGCCGCTGGATTGACAAAACAACTTGAACGCTTCGCCAACCCCGTCGCCTCCCTGGTGCGTGCGGTCGAAAGCCTGTTGGAGGTCGGCACCTCACACAATCACAGTCCGAGTCCCTCCCAGACGTGCCTGGCACGGTGCGAGGAGGAGATTGCAGGCGGAGTGACCCGGTTGCGGCTTAGTCTCCAGACTGCTACCAACCCGGCCAATCCCATCCCGCAGTTTGGGGAATTGCTCCAAAGCGTGCACAATTTTTCGGAGCTTGCTGCGCTTCTCAAGCGTCAAGCGGTATTCCAGGTGGCGTCCGCCCTGGAAGTCCTCGTGTGGGATCTGACGAGTATGCCTGAACAGGTCAATCCCTCAGTATTGCGAACCATTGGCCAAGCAATCGATTTCCTGTGCACTTTGCTCAACCTGGCGGCCGGGACCACACTCAAACCGTCCAATCAATCCCGCGTGATGATTATCGAGGATGATTCCAACGCCCGCCAACTCATCTCAGCGGCCATGCAATTGGTGGGATTGGAAGCCGCGAGTGCGGGCGATGCGGCCAGCGGTTTGGCTGCTTTGGAAGGGACACCCATGGACTTGATCTTCCTGGATATCGGGTTGCCCGGTCTGGACGGGTTCGAGCTCTGCAAGAAGATCCGTTCCATTGCGACCCATAAGAGCACCCCGATCGTGTTCCTGACGGGAATGGCGACCTTCCAGAACCGGGTGAAATCGAGCCTGAGCGGGGGAAACGACTTCATTGGCAAGCCATTCAGCCTCAATGAGCTAGGGGTAAAGTCGCTGTTTTGGGTCTACAAAGGCCAACTGGGAATGCACTGAAAACGGTTGTTTTGCGATAATTTTATTGTCCCCGCGTCGAATCCACGATATCGGACTGATTCCTGCTTAATCTTCCTCCGATGAACAACCGCAACGTCTTCTCAGGTTCCTCCCGATTCCTTGTCGCTCTCCTGAGCGCAAGCCTGCCGCTGTTATGCGGGGCTCCAACGCACGCCCAAACCACGACCGCGACCCTGCCGGTAGGTTTTATGACCTACACGCTCACCGGCGGGGGCTTCAACAACGCGGTCGGCGTGCCCCTTCTGGACACGGAAGTCTTCTCGGGGCCTTCGAGCACGATCGGCGCCAACACCATCGCCGTATCCACAACGCCCTGGACCGCAGGCGCATTCGCTACGGCCGCAGCCCCCTATTTCGTGACTGTCCTGAGTGGCACACAGACAGGGCGCACCCTGCTGGTAACCGCCAACACGACCAACACGCTGACGGTTGCTGTCGATGACACCGTCCTTAATGCATCGGGCTTTGCAATGGCTGCGGGCGATCGCTTTGAAATCACTCCCGGAGAGACGATTGCCACCTTTTTCGGTGCGACCGCACCGAACCTGCTCCTGACCGGGGCAACAGTACCCTACCAGGCGGACAGCGTCCAAATTCACAATGGGACGAAGTTCGTCTCCTACTTCTTCAATACGACCTTGGGGTATTGGGTGATGCTCAATGGCGGCACGACCGACTACAGCAGTACGGTGCTCTACCCCGACCGCGCAGTAATGGTGCTGCGGCGCGGTGCCACGACAGCCTTTACTGTGACCGGACGTGTTCCCTCCACGGCTCGTTTGACCAAACTTCCGGGCGGGAGCACGAATGCGATCACCACCCGTTTTCCTACCGACACCACGTTGGGAACCCTCAGTTTCAGCGGTCCCGGCACTTGGGTCACCAATGCAAGTTCTTCCCTGGCCAGTAATGTCAGTATCTGGAATGGGGTGAAGTGGGTGGGTTATTGGCAGGAAAGCGTCAACGGCCCATGGCGCCAGGTCAACGGAGATGGCACGGACACGAGTGCAACGGTGATTGCGGCCGGAACGCCCTTGCTCATTGTGAACCGCAGCGCGGGTACAGGGTCGGTCTCCTTCTATAGCCAAGCGCTCCCTTACAGCCTTAACTAAGGCGCTCATTCCTCATGAATCGCCTAAAACGGTTGGGCGTAATCGCTTTTGCGGGGTACTCGATCAGCGCCACCAGCTTTGGCACCACCGCGATCTGGGACGGCGGCGCAGGAGTCGCAGGATACGGCAGCATTTCTAACGCCACCAACTGGAATCCCAACGCGTTGCCGGGGAACACCGACGATCTCCAGTTCGGAGTGGAAACGGGCGGCACTGGAGATATTTACTTCGACAACGGCGTGACCATGGCGAACTCAATGACGTTTGTCTCGGGAGCACCCAAGTACACCGTGGCGGCCGCCGGCAGCGGGGATTACTTGCAACTCAACGGCGCGAATGCCTCGGGCTTCGCCCTCCAGAACAGTAGCTCGGTACAGCAAGTATTCGCGGGCCTCACAATTAATGTGGGCTCTGCCGCGCAAACTTGGGACGCAGGCACCGCTGGACTACTGTTTAGCAGCATTGATCTGGGGTTCGACACTGCCCTCACGATCAGTTCAGCTGGCACCACGGCATCCACGTTGTCTACCATTTCGGGCAAGATCACCGGCACAGGCACAGCAGGCAGTCTGACAAAAACTGGCGTGGGCATCCTTTCCTTGAACAGCCCGAGCAGTTTTCCCAACGATTATACCGGGACGACCAAAGTTTCAGCAGGCACCCTGCGATTGGATTCGGCTAACCAGATTCCTAACGCCTCCAGGCTCGACCTCAATGGCGGCACGCTCAACAGCAACGGGTTCGCGGACACGATCGGAAAGCTCTCACTGACCGCAAATTCGACCATCGATCTAGGCTCAGGCACCAGCGTTTTGACGTTCGCGGCCAGCAATGACCAAGATTGGAGCACCTTTAAACTCACCATCTCCAACTATACGGCCGGGGTCGATGAGCTGCAGTTTTTAAACTCGGGAGCCAGTTCCGGACTAACAACAGCCCAGCTCTCGGGCTTCCGTTTCAACGGAACCACCGCTGCCCAGATCGACGCGCAAGGTGTTGTCACCCCCATCCCAGAGCCCTCCAGCCTCGCCCTGCTTGGATTGAGCGCAATGGGAGCTGGCTGGGCTCACCTACGGCGCCGCCGTAACTAGCAGCCCGCCACCCGGCGTGTTGGCCCCCTTCCCTGTTGTCCAACCTCCTTTGGCCAACTCCCTTGGCTTGCGTTCAGGCGTTTGCCCCGTATCTTCCCGCCCCATGCCGCAGTTCAGGTACGTTGCCCGAAACCCCGAGGGAAAGCTCATTGAAGGTGAATTGACGTGCAACGATCGCTCTGCGGCAATTTATCAAATCGAGCGCGATCACTTGGTTCCGGTTAAAATCCAAGCCGCCGATGGGGTGATCGCTGCGGCAGCCACGAAATCTGACCCCGGTGCACCCAAGAACGGAGTGCGTACGGAGGTCGTTTCCCCTACCCAGCTTTATCTTTTTACCGAGCAATTAGCGCATCTGCTCTCGGCTGGGATGACCTTGGATGAATCCTTGGGGGTCATGGTGCGTCGGCTCAAACATCCGCGTCTGGGAGCTTTGAGCAAAGCCCTCCATCAAGGGTTGATCGAGGGCCGGAGCCTTTCCCAATCGCTGCGGGATTATCCACGGATCTTCTCCCCGCTTTATGTGAATATGGTTGCCGCGGGTGAAGCAAGTGGAGCCCTGCCGGAAATCCTGCATCGCTTGGTCAAACACCTTTCCGAGCTAAAGGCGCTGCGCGACCGGGTCCAGCAGGCCATGGTGTATCCCGCAGTGCCCGTGGTCGTGGGCGTCGCTTTGATCCTGGTGTTTATCAAGGTTCTGGTCCCACAGCTCATGGGCTTTTTCCAACAGTCCGGCCAAGTCCTGCCCGGGCCGACCCTCGCCCTTTTGGAAGCCAACCGTTTACTCACCAATTACTGGTGGCTGGGCATTCTGATCATTCTCGGGCTGATCTCGGGGTTCAAGACCTTCACCCGTACGCCCCAAGGGCGCCGGAGCTGGGATACGTTCATCTGGAACCTACCCGTCTTGAGTGGGATTATTCGTTACCGGTATTACGCGCAGTTCGCCCGCACCCTTGGCACGCTGATGGCCAACGGGCTCACGCTGCTGAAAGCCTTGGAGCTGCTCGAGGAAATCTCTGGCAACGAATTCGTGCGCCACCGGATGAGCGATGTACGCCGGGCGGTCGTGGATGGAGCTTCGGTCTCGGCGGCCGTTGGCGAGCAAAAGCTCTTTCCCGAGCTCTTTGTGGATATGATGTCGGTCGGTGAGCAATCGGGAAAGTTCGGGGACACGATGCTTTTGATTGCCGACGTGTATGAACGCGAACTCGACAAGCAGGTCCAAATCACCTCGGCGCTGATTCCGCCCTTGGTGATGATGGCAATCTTCTCGGTCGTTGGCGTGGTGCTCTACGCTATCCTGAGCGCGGTCTTTAGCATCACGCAGAACTTGCACTGAGAGGGGCTCTGGCATACAGAAAGGGCTCTTAGCGCTCTTATAAACAAGATGTTTCGCCCTCCCTTCGCCCTCAGCCTCGCATTCCTTCTTGCAGCTGTCCCGGTTTCATGGGGTCAGGAACTAACGGTTCAGCCCACCCCATTTTCGGTATGGCTAGACTTCAAAGCCGCGGGCCGGCCCGATCTCCCAAAAATCCCCCTGCCCATCTGGATGGAGTCTTTCCAAAGTATTGTGAGTCCCGCCAAGGACCAAACCCCGGAGAAAACTTCATTCCGCATCCGGTTGCGCCGGATGGGTGCGCTCAGTTCAGAACTCCAGTTCCGTCTATTTTTTGAGGACCAAGCGGGAAGCGCCCCCGTCATCACCGGGTGGACCGAAATCGGGTCCAAAGTCTATACCTCCCCGGCGTTGGGCCAGGGCCTTAACTTGCCAGCCTCGGAAAGTGTGACTATTCCAGTCTCCGATCTGGACTACTTGGAAATCGAAGCGCCTGGCGATGGGCATTCGATTCGCGGGGCCTTTCTCACGACGGTCACGAAAAGCGAAGTCCGTCATGCTTTGGATTTCCAAGCGTTGACCCGCATCGAGGATCCCTTTGGCAATGCACCCAGCAGTCCTACCTTCCCGGATGACCTTTATCTCTTTGGCCGGGTCCGTGCCAGTATTGAAGCAGGCCCTGTCAAACTGACGCCGGTGGTCGGCAACCGCTCGATCCTGGAGTTCTCGCTCGAATCGCGTCCGCTGCTGGCGGTGATTCGGTTCGAAGTGCTCAACTTGGATCCACTTCACCCGCCTACGCTCATCATCAATGAGCAGCCTATGGGAAGGGTATCTGTTCATGTCCCGGATCTAGCCGATCCGGCTTTCCAAGGGGAGGTCACCCTGTTGGAAACCGATATGCGCTTCCACTATACGGGCTGGATTAAATGCGAACTCGCTATTCCGGGCTCCGCCTTAGTGTCGGGTGCCAATCGTTTGATAGTGGATCTCGATAATCAGTCCGGGCCTGTTGCATTCCGGTCGGTTGAGATCGACCTTAAGCATCCAACCGCCGATCCCGATTACTCCCATGTCCCCTAATTCCTCTATGAAACGCTCCTTATTCGCCTCCCGCTCGGGCTTTACGATGCTCGAGATCATGATGGTGGTAGTTATCATCGTACTCCTGCTCGGCTTCGCTGTGGGCAAGCTTAAAGGCAACGTCGATAAAGCCAAAGAGGTCCGGATCGCGGGCGACCTCAGTTCCATCGGCACCCAGTTGATGCTTTATGAGTCCAACGGATTCCTACCCACCACAGAACAAGGACTTAAAGCAATGGTCACCAGGCCTGAATCCGAGCCCAAGCCGCGCTCGTGGCGCCAACTCATGAAAGAGGTGCCCACCGATCCCTATGACATGGAGTACCAGTATGTCCAACCGGGCGTCCATAACACCGACAGTTATGACCTCTTTTCTGCCGGCAAAGATCGCACGCCCGGCACGGCCGACGACCAGGGAAACTGGAAGTAGGGCACGGGCAGGGCTTTAGAAGGTGCCTTGGAAAAGAGGCCAATCCACGGGGGCGCAGGTGCAAAGGCGCGCATTGCCCGGCAATACCTGCCGTGGGCGAAGGTCCAGATTCCCTCAGGAAAATATGAATGCCTGCTGGAGTCGTTCCAATGTGGACAGGTCCCTCAGACACCGGGACGGCAAACAATGAGGCCCGGGAGCGGTTATTACCGGCTCAAACTCATTTGCCGTCTGTCCAGCTGCGCGGGGCCTTCGGTCAACCTCCGATGAGCTTACGGAGGTGCTTCCCTCGAAGCCGTTCCGGCGTCAGGCCCGGAGGCGCCTTACCTCGGGCCGGGCGAATTGTTGATTAGGCGCACGCGCCGCTTTATATCCGGCGTATTAGTGGCGCCTGGGTGTGCACCGGCAGCCTGCGGATTGATGACTGGGCCGGACTGGGCGGGTCCCATAATGACGGGCCGAGGAATCACGGGGCCTCCACGGCCCCCGTTGGCGGGAGCGATCATTCCGCTGACCGGCGCGGCGAGAACCTGCTGTCCTGTTCCTGCGGGCGCTCTCACGCTGGCGGGAACCCCTTGGGGGGGCGCAGCATGCAAATTGGCTTGGTCGAACTCCAACGTTGCAGTCTCACCGCCCTTGCTCAAGGTCACCTTGCTCTTGCCAATTACCTGGGAAACTTCCGATCCCACCCATGAGATTCCATCTTTAGTCGGCTCGGCGTCTGAAACGTAAAAGGTCGTTGGGTCTGCGCGCGATTTGATGTGCGCATACTTGACCTCTTTGCCCTCGGGACTCACCGAGCGTCCCATGCCCGCGACGTGAGATTGACCGCAAAACTGGCAGCTGCCTCTTGGGGGGGAGCCGCCGGGGCTGTGGCGAGAGCGAAAGGCGAGTTTTGAAACATCTTCTCGTACCGATCAGACGGGAACTCTACCGGCTTCACGTCCACGGCTGCCCACACCGGAGTGGAAATCAGAAACCCAGCCGACAACAGCCATTTGAGCTCGAAGGAAGGGACACGCATCGTGAAATGTACTAAAGCGGGAAAGAACACTGTGTCAACGCCCCCTGTTATGGGGTCGCGTACCACTTCGCCGCCCGGAAATGAGCCCGCATCTGGGTCTTATCGCCGGGATCAATCTGGATATTTGAGGTCTCGAAAACGATAAATGATTCGGGTTTTTGGATTTCCTTCAGAAATTTACCGAGGTTTTCCCAGTTGCTCTTGGCATCGAAAGTGACAGGCACGGCGATGGCATACTCGCGTTTTTCAGGATTGCCGAACGTGGGCGCTTCCAGGATGACGTTGTGCTTGGAGGCCTCCACCTTGAGAGAATCGAAAAAGGCAACCCCTGCCCCGCTCGCGTTGACGAGTTTGGGCTGCTTGGCCTTGAGCCAATCCGCGCGAGCTTGCCACAAATCCTTTTCCGCAAAGAGAGTGCGGCGGACCTCCAGTCCGGCTTTTTTGGTCGCCAGTTCCTTGCTCAAAAGTGCGCGGTTCTTGAAAAAGAAGTCCACCAGCAGATAATTGGCCACCACCAGCAGGATCGTTCCGACGACCATCCCCATTTTCTTTTCACGCCCTGTCATAATTTTCCGTAGATGTCGTACTTGGCACCGGACGAGATAACGGCCGGTTGTGGACCGCTAATCGTGTAATCGTCCAAAGCGGGGTCGGATTCGATCTTCCCCCTAAATTCGACGGCTTGGATCGCGGCAGGCGCTTCCCCTGTGACCCGGAACTGGAAGGGCGAATGTTCGAAGGTGGTGAACTTGATGTCCGGGGAGGGCAAGTCATTGTACACGCGCAAGAGAACCTCCACCGTGGCCCGCGTAGGATCCACAGCCGGGGCCATGTCCCGCCAGCGTTTTTGGGCGGCCTTGACCTGGTCGATTTGAGGCTGCGCAAAAAGGATCTGCGCGTCCACCTTGCGGACCTGGCTCTTCATCCAAGCCAAATACACAAACGCGCCCGCCAGCAGGACAAGATAGACGACCGCCGCCATCTGTAACCGGCCCCTCAATTTCTCGCTCTTCTGGAACTGGGCGGCTTCTGCTTCCCAGCTTGCAGGGATCAGGTTGCCCGCCCCGAAATCTTTCTCCCCGTCAAATTCCACCAAATGCACATCTTGCCCGAAATACTCGATGATCAGCGCTTGGAGCGGCTCACTGCCGCGTTCCAGCCGGATATCGTCGAAACGGGTGGGCACTCCTTCCATCTCAGCTCCCAAAATGATTTGGGGGAGAATTTGCCTCAGCGCATTGGCGTCGGGGGCTGGAATACTTTGAGCAAAACTCAATCTCCCCTTCTCACAAAAGGCGAATTCAAGATGCTCGCCTTCGGGCCAGATGCAAAGCACCACCTGATCGGGCGGACACGCCCTGGCAAGCTCGGCCGCATAGAGGCTCATGTGCTGGGGCAGCCGCTTGCGAGCCCGCAAGCCTGCGCAGAGCTCTTCGAGTTGGGTGAGATGGGCCGTGATGGCGAGCACCTGCGAGTCGGTCTCGACTTGGGAGATAATCTCAAATGTGCTACACGCCTCGGCGAGCGGATACGGCACGGTTTTCTCCAATTGCAGCTCAACCATGGAGGCCAGTTCGGCAGGGTCCACAGAGGGCAGGGTTAGCCGCTCGAGGACCACGTATTGGCCCGGCAACGCCAGATGGATGGACTGCCCCGAGGGCACTGCGGCCACCGCTTCTTCGAGAGAAACTGCACTAAGGCTGGCTTGGCCGTGC
>JAYVTN010000116.1:0-3159 GCA_043788785.1 Spartobacteria bacterium
GACATGGATTTGAACCATGACAAAGTGATTCAGAGTCACTTGTGCTACCGTTACACTATGAGGCAAAGTGGGAGGCAGAAGCTAAATTGCGGGTAGGTAATGTAAACCCATTTTTGTGGGAAACGGCTGGATGAGGCGTGGATCCGGTGGCTGCAGCCAAGTTGAGGGGTCGGTTTATGCAGTCCCCGGCTGTTGCTTGGTGCCAGAGGGTGCGGTTTGCCAGCCTTCATTGAGCATGGGCATCGAAGGTCTTGGCTGGGAACCGCCACAGAAACGGTCACGATCTACTCAGATGCGCGCTGGTAAATGGACCATGGGCTGGAAGCCCATGCTGCGGCGATGCTACGGACTGTGGGTCAGCGGTGCGCGATTGCGGCGCGGATATCCAAAGCGTACGAGGGGTTAATTTCAAAAAGCGTGGCCTGGAACGTCTCCAGCGACGTGGATTCCGCATAGGGAACCGCCTCGGCGTAGCCTGAGCTAATCAAGCCATTGAGGATATCCACCAAATCCTCCAACTCGATCTTGGTGTGGGTGAAGATCTCCTCCCCCAACGTCCCCGTGGTGAAGTCGATCGCCCGGATAACGGCTCTTTCGCGTCCGCTGAATTTTAATTCTCTCATAGATGGGCTTGGGTGCGTGGGTGTGAGTGGCGGGAGAAGTCAGGATTTGGGTGGCGTCTGGTTCCAGATCGGCACGTAATTAAACCATTGCTCGGGATGCTCGCGGATGATGGTTTCAAAATAAGTGGCCAAACGCTGGGTGTTGTCCTGGAGGGTTTGGCGCGGGTTGCTGGAGGAGGCAAAGGCGAGCATCGGGTCCGCAAAGGAGGTGTAGAGGTCGCGTTCATTGCGGAGCACGAAGGCGGGAACCACCGCGGCGTCGGTGTGCTGCCATAGCAAGGCGGGGCCGGTTGAAAACTCAGCCGGTCGGCCGAAAAAATCCACCGGTGTCCCGGAACTCGCATAAGGGCGGTCTACGAGCATGGCCACGATTTCGTTGCGGCGGAGCGCCTGGATCATTTCCACAAACGCAAAATCGTGGCCCGGGCCGACGGTAATGGTTTTGATCCCCATGCGCAGCCGATGGGCTTGACGCCACCCCGAGAGAGCAGAGCTGGGTTCTTCCAAGGTAATGATGCTCATGGGCAATCCCTTTTCTGCCAAAAGATTCCCGCCCAGTTCCCAGTTGCCCAGATGGGCGGTGACCAGGATCACCCCCTTGCCGCGGGCCAGCGCCGCCTCGAGATTTTCAAACCCGCGCCATTGATCCAGAAGATGATCGGCAAAGCTAGCACGTCCGGCGTTCAGCAGATAATCGGCAATCATCAGGCTGAAATGCTCGATATTGCGCTCACAGAGGGCATCGAAGGCGGGTCCGGAACATTCGGTGACCTGTCCTAGGTTGGCCCGGAGCGCATCGCGGGCATCTGGGAGGCGCCGGTAACCCATCCGGCCCAGACGGGTCGCAATCCCGTAGATGAGGGACTTGGGAAGAATCCGGGACAAAGCCATCCCCGCCTTGAAAGCCCCTAAACTATAACAAAACATGTCACTCGGAGCCAACCAGCGCCTTTAGGCGGGAGTTTGCGTGGGAGTTTGCGCGGGACATGCCTGGTCTGGTCCGAAAGGCCGCAAGCTCAGGCGCGGGCATAGCGGGTAAAAGCGTTGTAGGAACACTACAAGGTAGAAGATGCGCATGCGCCACCAGATCGCAAATCCGCTGTCGAGGTTGCCGGCGAGCACGGAGTTGAGAGCGCCCACCAATTGGAAGCGCGTGGTGGGCTGGGAAAGAACTTCTGCCGATTCATGCTGGTACCAGGTGTTTACCAGGCGCAGGTAGAGATCCATGACCCGGTTGATCCGCTTCTCGTATGCCCTGAAGAGCGCGGGTTGGCGATTGGGCCGGTCAAGGATCTCGTGGAGCGCGTCGGCGGCCATTTCGCCCGAAAGCAGGGCGAGGAAGACTCCGGTGGAGAACACCGGATCGATGAAACCCGCGGCATCGCCAGCCATCAGCCAACGGGGCCCCGCAAACCGGGTGTTTCGGTAGGAGTAATCGCCCGTGGAATAAACCGGCGAGATGCGGGTGGCATGGGCCATCCGGTCGTTGATTACGGGTTGCTCGGCGATGGCTCGGGCCAGGGCTTCCTCGGGTGCCATCCGCAGCTTCTTGAACTCACCCGTGTCCATGACCAGGCCGATGCTCATACGGGTCTCGCCGAGGGGGATCATCCAGAACCATCGGTCTTCAGAACGCACCATCCGCGTCACCGTGCCTTCCTTGCCTGGATTGCGGGTCACCCCATCGTAGTGGGCGAATACCGAGAACTTGTTGAGGCCGGGATAACTCTGCTTGAGCTTGAGTTGGGAGCCCAGGAGGGTGTTGCGCCCACTGGCATCGATGAGATAGCGGGCCTGGAGGGTTTGCGGGCCTGCCACGTTGTGGAAATGCAGGCTGACCCGGTCCGGGCCGATTTCCACCCGGTCCACGGTGGTTTCCTGGCGCACATCGGCTCCTTTCAGGGCGGCTTGGTTGAGCAACATCTCGTCGAAAACGGCTCGTTCGACCTGGTAAGCGTGGGTGTGCTGGAGTTGGAAGCCTTCGCAAAAGAGGAAACGCACCTGGCGTTCGCCGCAGGCAGTGGCCAGTTCGGCCCCGTGTTTCTGGAGAAAGCGGCTCTCCATGGCATCCTTCAGGCCCAAGCGTTCGAGCGTGGGCATGCTATAAGGCAACAATGACTCGCCAATGTGGAAACGGGGGAACTTTTCGCGTTCCAGTACCACGACAGATCTGCCCGCGGCGGCCAACAGATTGGCGGCGGTACTTCCTGCAGGGCCGCCTCCGATAACGGCTACATCGTAGAGAGTTTCCATGGACGGGCGGCAGTGTACACAGGGAGAGGTCGGGGACAACCCGCAAGGTGGATTGTCGGGTGGAGTTTTAGGGCAGGGGTGGCCTCCGCGTCCTCCTTTTGGTCCTCGCCCGGTTCCGGCCATCTCAAAGAACGGGGGCGAAAGTCGAAAGGACCCGGGTGCAAGGACCAAGTGTCCGGGTGCAAGGACCAAGTGTCTGCCACGAATGGCACTAAGATAACGAAACTCTAGGATTTGGTTTCTTGGATCTGCTGCGGCGAGGGACGTTACCGGTTTGCGCCCG
>JAYVTN010000117.1:0-3686 GCA_043788785.1 Spartobacteria bacterium
TGCGTCGTCGCATTGGGCGGATAAGGCCACGACCCATCGCTGCTCTGGGCTCCTGAAATCTCGTCTTGGAACATCCGGTTCCACTTGCTCCACGCGGACCCACCGAACATCAGGCAGGCTTGGGTATCGTAGTACCACGCGTAAATGTCGGCCTTAGGATCGCTATACTTGACCGGGTGATTCTTCTCGGACTCGTCCAAGATGAAATCGATCCCTTTTTTAACCACTTCATCCTTGTGCTGTTTCCAAAAGTAAGTGCAGAGCACCCCGACACCCGCCAGGCTGTAGCGGTCTTCGGCGTTGTGGTAGCCGAACCCACCTTTGGGGCCTTGCACCCGCTTGAGGTTGACCATTGCCTTGTCGAGGGCCTCGTCCACGCCCGGCATGCTCAACTCGGTCAAATGGGCAGCCTTCAAAGCTTGGATCTGCCACCCCGAAACCGACGTATCGCTATCGGCGCCCTTTTTATAGTTATATAACCAGCCCCCGTCCCCGGATTGACCGTCGACGATGTAACTCACGGCTTTGGTAAGGACATCCTTGAAGCGTTCATCCTTGGTCATCGTGTAGTACTCGCCCATGGCATACGTGGCAATCGCGTGCTCATACACATCCGGCTGGCCGGGAAACCCTTGGCTGGAGGCTACCATCCGGCCTTCATGGGCTTTGCCCTGCTCCAAAAGCCAATCCAAACCTTTTTTGATGGTCGGCCCGAACTCAGGGGATTCCGGCGTTTCTCCATGACCGAGGAAACAGAGTGCCGCCAAACCCGTCATGGCATGCTTGGAGGTTGTGCCCCAAGAACCATCCGTCTGCTGGTTTGCCTTGAGCCAACGCAGACCATTCATCACAGCCAATTCGCTCTTGGGCTTTTGCCCGGTAGTGCGACCGGCATTGCTACGGGCCGTCCCGCCTGCACGTCCTGCCATGGTGGCAGGCAATCCCTTGCCGAACGCCCCGGAGCTCAAGGAACTCGGCATTACTGTGGTCTTGGAGGTGTCGCCGATGGATTTGATAACCGGCATCGGGGCAGCCGCCATTGTGAAACTGGTAGCCGCGGCCGTGGTGCTCACGATCGCACTCACCTGCGCGGGCGGCGTAATGGTCGGCACCTCGGGCGTCACGGTCTCCTGCGTCAGATCCGGCGGCTGCTCAACTTGCGCCTGCACCGGCACATCGGAAACAGGCCCACCGCCCTCGGCCACGAAGTCGGGCGGTTCCACAAAATGCTTGAAGAGCACAGCGCTCCCCAACACCGCAATGATGCCAACGTGCAACAGCAGGGAAAACGTGAAGAAACGCGAGGCCGCCAGCTTCTCTTTGACGCGCTGGATCACAGGCTTGTCTTCAAGCGGCATCTCAACGCCTTCTTCGACTGGCAGTAGTTCCTCTTCGTCAGTGTTTTGTTCGAATTCTGGAGGTTGATCTTGCATAAATAGGTTAGAAAAAAGTTTCGGGCAGGAACTGTCAATGTCGGCCAAGACCTTTGGCCCTCTCTCCAGTTACACGGTTGCCGCCCAACAAACCTTAGGAATCGGAGGAATTTTCTTTGGTTTTTATTCCCGGCGTGACGGCTGCCGCCGAGTCCGCAAGGCAAGCAGCCGGCATGACGCGTGTAGGCGACCGGCACGGCCTTTGGTGAAACCGCCCGGGATGAGTCGGATCCCCCGGGCTTGGGAGTGCCCACCGGGACTCTACGGACCCGTAGCCGCCGCTCAGAAGGATCCTGCCTTCACCGGCTAGAGTTTGGCTTCCAAACGGCCCAATGTCTGGAGAAAGGCTCCGCGGGAAGCCGCTTCCCGCAACTCCGCCTCGCCCTCGGGGTCGCGCAAGATCCGCGCCAGCAAACCCACGATGCGCAGGTACTCGGCATTCAGGGCACTGGGCAGTCCAATACAGAACACGTACCGGACCGGATACGGGATGCCCTCAAAACGGACTCCTTCGCTCGACCTGCCCACGCTCATGACCAGATCAGAAACCGCCCCGGTTCGTGCGTGTGGAATACAGATACCGAACTTTCCATCATTATCAGGCAGGCAGCTGGGGTTTGCCTGCAGCTGTTTGTAGAACGTCTCCCAATCGGAAACCGCGGGGTTCCGGCACAGCAATCCCGCCACTTCTTCGAGGGCCCCGCTTCCCATCCGGCTCCCCAGCTCCAAGGCCACGAACTCTGCCCGCAGGATGCTGGCCAATGTCCTCATACCGGGCTCAGACCGCCGTCCCACTCCATTTGAGCTTTTGCCTGAGGACTTGGAAGAAAGTGCTTCCCGGCAACATCGCCAACTGGAGGACTTGAGCCGCTTTGGTGACCCGGATCCGATCCCCGGGCTGGATATGGATCGCATTTTGCCCATCCACGGTAAGAAAGATGTTGGTCTGGCCCCCAGTGGGCACGATCTCGATCTGGGAGCCATCGCCCACAATCATTGGCCGGAGCGTTAGTACGTGGGGACAGATGGGGGTGATCACGAAAACCCCGCAGTCGGGCATCAGAACCGGACCTCCCGCGCTTAGGGAGTACGCGGTGGAGCCGGTGGGCGTGGCTACGATAAGGCCATCGGCATTGTATTCAGTAAGGCTTACGCCATCAATGAGCACGTCAATCTTGATCAGCCGGGAGAGTTCCCCACGGCTGATGACGGCCTCGTTGAGGGCCGTTTCCAGTAGTACAGTGACCCCGCCCCGGACCACCTCCACCGAAAGCAGTGTTCGCGGGCTTAAACCGAAATCCCCGGCCGCCAACAAGGCAACAGCGTCCCCCCAGCTTTTGGAGGCAATCGCAGTCAGGAAGCCCAATGACCCTAGATTGACCCCGAATATTGGCGGCAGGTCGGCCCCCAATTCCCGCACGACCTGCAAGAGCGTGCCGTCGCCTCCGAGAACAATGACCAAATCGCAGAGCTTCCCCAGCGCATGGGTGGAGGTCTTCGAACTGAGCCCCAGGATGGCTGCCGTCCGTGCCTCCAGGACCACTTCCAGGTTTTGGCGCGAAAATTCCTCCCAAAACGCCGCCACCAACTCGCGCGCCCCACGCTTAGCCCCATTGGCGACTAACCCAAATCGGCGCGTAGGCATGCGAGAAACTCCTTGTTACCTTTGCCCCCGAGAATCGGAGATTGGATGTGACCACACCACTTCCGGCCCAAGTCCTCGAGGACATAACGCTGGATTTTCTCCACGGCCCTTCGATGGAGCGCCTCGTCGCGGACGACCCCGCCACGGCCCACGTCCTGTTTGCCCAGTTCGAACTGCGGTTTGATGAGGGGAATGATCACGCCATCAGCACGCACCAATTCAAACGCGGGCGGCAAGATCAAAGTCAGGGAAATAAATGAAACGTCGATCACACAGATATCCACCGGTTCGGGCACTTCAGCCCGGCTCAGATAGCGGGCATTGACCTTCTCATGCACAACCACCCGTGAATCGCTGCGGATCCGCCAGTCCAATTGGGAATGCCCCACATCGACTGCGTAGACCCGTTGGGCCCCGTGCTGGAGCAGGCAATCGGTGAACCCACCCGTGGAGGCGCCGATATCCAGGCACACCTTCCCGGCTGGATCCACCCCGAAGGCCGCCAACGCCCCTTCCAGCTTCAAGCCTCCCCGGCCCACATACTTTTCGCCCCCCTTGACGGAAACCGCCGCATCGGTAGCCACTTTGGATCCGGCCTTGTCCATGAC
>JAYVTN010000118.1:0-3630 GCA_043788785.1 Spartobacteria bacterium
CCAGGGCAACGCCCTGGGATGCGGCCCCACAGACGGCGGAGCCCTGAAAGGGTGCCTTAATCTCAGTTCCAGGGGGTTAGCGCTTATGGGGCGTTGCCCCGGGCTGGGAATAGACCAGGCCGTTGGCCTTCCAGACCGGAATCCCAAGGCCTAGGCTTGAGAGGCGTCCCTGGGCTCGAGAGGCGTCGCTTCCCGCGCAACCACACGGCTCGTAAAGGGGCAACGTTGAGACACAGGAGTTGGGGCCGGTCCTTGGTATTCCAAAACTTCGCGTAGTTGCGCGACTTTGCTGTTAATCACCACCGGTAGCTCACTGTGCGGGGGAGGCCCGTCCGTCGGGACAAAAAAAGTGCGCGGGTGCCTGCCGAATGGCAAGACACCCGCGCTGTTCCCCCCAGAACAAGGAAGAAGATAGGCGGTTTCCTGCGGTACGCAAGGAAAGATTGTAAAACGTTTCCCTGGGTTGGGTGTCCAGCCCGTCCGCTGGCCCCTTTTTGGAAGAGGGAAGTGGAATGGCGAATGCGGGAGAATCACTTTGGCCATCCGACTGTCGCACCCCTGCGTTTAAGCCCTTCCTGCATCTGCCAGATTGCCCCACCGCCCAATTGTGCGCATGTTCCCAGCCCGTCATGTCCGTGCCACAGCCCGTTATTCTCTTCTATAAATACGTCCCAATTAGTGATCCGGCGCTTTTTGCCGATCAACAGCGGGCATTGTGTGTCCAACTGGGGATCAAAGGCCGGTATCTGATTGCCTCCGAAGGGGTCAATGGCACGTTGGCGGGTGCCCAGGCTGCCATCGACCAGTTCGTGGACGCACTCCGCTCCGATCCACGCTTCTCCGATATTGCCATCAAGGTTTCCGACGGCGACGAGGCCACTTTCGGGAAGCTTATTGTCCGGGTCCGTCCTGAGATTGTGACCCTCGCCGCGGGGGTGCCGTTGACGCCGGAAACCCACAACCAGCTCACCCCGGCTGAATGGAAACACCAATTGGAGCAAGACCCGGAGGCCATCGTTCTGGATGTTCGCAACAATTACGAAGCGGCTGCCGGTCACTTTGAAGGTGCCGTGATCTGTGATATTGAGCATTTCCGGGACCTGCCCGCCTACGTGGACCAATTGGAGCCGCTCAAGGGCAAAAACGTGCTCATGTATTGCACCGGCGGGATCCGGTGCGAGAAGGCCTCCGCTCTCCTGCGCAGCCGCGGCTTTGAAAACCTCTTCCAGCTTCACGGCGGGATTTTGGAGTACCAAAAGGAGTTTGGGAACGAGCACTGGCTGGGGGAGTGCTTCGTGTTCGACAAACGGATGACGGTGCGTGTCGAGGAAGCCCTCGTCCATGTGAGCCGATGCGCTCACAGTGGCCAACCCAGCGCACGTTTTGTGAACTGTCTACACGATCACTGCCACCGGCTTTTCGTGCTTAGCGAGCAAGCCGAGGCGCAAATCCCGGACCACCGGCTTTGCCCCGAATGCCTGGCGGCAGGGCTCACCAGCGAGACGGCCGCTTACAAGCGCGTGTAAGCGGGGGAGAACCGCCCAAAAGTGCAGGTTTGTTTACCCGCGTCGGCCGAAGCGTGGGCCAGGTACCTTCAACGCGGGGCCGGTTGCACGGGGGGAGGTTGCACTGGGGGACACACAGGTGCAGGGATAAATGTCCGTCCCCTTTGCGCAAGAGCCGGGGTCCCGTCCCGGGACGACGGACGGCTAATCTCGGGTCCCGGCCGGCTCGCGCCTGGTTCAGGAAGGCCTGATCTATCCCCAGCCCAGGGCAACGCCCTGGGTTGCCCATTCATGGACGGCGAAGCCCTGACAGGGCGTGCTAATCTCAGTTCCAGGGGGTTAGCGCTTATGGGGCAACGCCCTGGGATTCGCCCCCGACGGCGAAGCCCTCATCGGGCATGAAGGGGCGTCCCAAATCTCACCCTCCCAGCCCAAAGTACCCGGCTCACAGTTTCGCCCGTCCTTGTCAAAGTACCCGTCCCCTAGTTCCACCCGCAGCTACCTCTCGCCGATGCCCTGCGGCCGGTCGAACAGCCCACCGCTGGCAAAGTGTCCGGTCCCTTGGTGGGGCGCCCCGCCCCGTGTCCGGCCCGCTTTACTCTCAATCCCGAACGCTCATCCCACTGATCCCGGCATTCCTGTTAAAACAGCACCGCACAGGCCGCGCGCGGAGGGTGACAGGATTAGCGGCAACGCAGGATTTGGGGTTTGGCCGTGGCCCCCTCTAACCCCGCGCCGTCGTCCAGAGCCACATCCCGCAATCCTGCCTAAGAGACAGGCTCGGCTTGGGGCGCGGGAACCGCGGCTTGGCTACGGGGGCAGAGCGCCATGCACCCGGCGAAGAGTCCGGTAAAGAGCAGGTCGCTTACGAAGGTATTGCGATAGAAGAAGAGGGTCGAAGGATATCCTGGAAGACCCACGGTGAGCGCTTGGATCCAACCCGCCAAGGTTCTGGGATAAAGCGGCTGGCCCAGCCATGCCCCCGTATTGCTCAGAAGATAGAAAAGCGTGGAGCCCGCAACGCTGCCACCCAAAAGGCCAGCCACCCCGACCCGGCCCCTGAGCGCGAAGCCCAAGGCGGTAATGGCGATCAGGGCGACATAGCTTGGCAACGCCTGCACATCCCAGACCGACACATGGTAGACCGAGAGATTCAGGATGATGTCGCTTAAGAGCAGCATCCCCAGCGGCAATGCCCAAGCCAACCGGCGCGGCAGATAGAACGCGCCACAGAGCGCGACTGCCGACAGTGGCGAGAAATTGTGGAGCCAAGTCGCATCGGTAGTCCCGCTCATGCCCATCAGGACGCGAAAGCAGACTACGATGAGGAGCAACGCGATCGAGGCATACATGCCCGCAAACCTGCTTTACCGGAAGCCAACGATCAATAGCGAAGTGCGCGGGCGATTCGCGGGCGGCCCCAGGGCGGAACATCGGCCGCCCCTTCAACCTTGGTTTCCAAGGTCCCGGCTTCTGCCCCTTCATCCCTCGTCCTTCATCCTTTACCCCCCTGCTACGTCTCTGTTGGCAGGACGCTTCTTTTTCCTCTAGGGTGCCCGTCCCATGTCGATTTTCGAGAAAGCCACCGCAAGCGCAATCCGAACCCTTACCGCTTTAGGTCCTTTGGAAGGGATTCTGGGACAAGCTGCCGAACTGGTTCGGTGCCGCTTGCTCGCAGGTCACAAGTTGCTGGTGTGTGGCAATGGGGGCAGCGCTGCCGACGGCGCGGATTTCGCCACGGAATTCACCTGCCGCTTCGTCAATGACCGGCAACCGTTCCCGGCAGTCAACCTAAGCGGATGCGGGAGCCTCACCACAGCGATCAGCAACGACTATGGGTTTGAGCAGCTCTTTGCCCGGCAGGTCCGCGGCTTCGGGCGCCCTGGGGATTTGCTGGTCGCCATCTCCACCAGTGGCAATTCTTCCAATATCGTGGCGGCCTTGGAGCAGGCGCGCCAGCTCGGGATTGACAGTCTCGCGCTCTTGGGACGGGATGGCGGCAAAGCCCAGGGGCTGGCCACATTGGAACTCATTGTCCCGGCCGCCGTCACGGCCCGGATCCAAGAGGCCCACAAATTCCTGCTCCATGTGCTTTGCGAGATGGTCGAGGAATCCCTGCAGAACG
>JAYVTN010000119.1:0-4352 GCA_043788785.1 Spartobacteria bacterium
GAGGAGTTCATGATCGAGAACCGCATGTTCGGCCCGTACGCGGCCATTTTCTGGACGGTGATTATCTGCAACGTGGTGGTCCCACAGGCTCTCTGGAACCGGCATGTCCGCCGCAGCCCGCTCTGGCTGTTCGTCATTTCGATTCTGGTCAATATCGGAATGTGGGCCGAACGGTTTATGATCGTCATCACCGGCCTGCACCGGGACTACCTGCCTTCGTCCTGGGGGATGTACTCGCCGACTTTTTGGGACTGGTCCACGTACCTGGGCACATTCGGCCTCTTCTTCACGCTCCTGTTCCTTTTCGTCCGGATCTTGCCGATGATCGCCATCGCAGAAGTGCGCAAGCTCAACGCGGAGGGCCACGAATGACGACTGCCCTTTACGGGATTGTGGGCGAGTTCCTTGAACCCGCCAGTGTGCTCGCCGCCGCCCAAGCAGCACGCCAACAGGGCTACTACAAGATGGACGCCTACACCCCTTTCAGTGTGGAAGGGTTGGCCGAGGCCATAGGCGTTGAACGCAACCCTGTCGCCCGGATCGTCCTTATTACAGGCATTCTGGGCGCATTGACTGCCTATACGCTCCAAACTTATTCCGCGGTTTTCGATTACCCCCTCAATGTCGGCGGGCGCCCTCTCCACAGTTGGCCCGCGTTCATCCCGATCACGTTTGAACTCACCGTCCTTTTCGCCGCCCTTGGCGGACTGCTCGGGATGCTCTGGCTCAATGGCCTGCCCTCCCCTTATCATCCCATATTCAACACCCCGCACTTCGAGGAGCGGAGCCACTCCCGGTTCTACCTCTGTATCGAAGCCGACAACGAGTTCTTCAGGCCCGCTGAGGTGCGCGCATTGCTGGATGCCCATCATCCAGCTGCTGTATGGGAGGTTCATAAATGACCCCGGGTCCACGGCTTCTTGGGTCATTGCTGCTTGCCGCCCTCACGGCCGGATGCCGTCAGGACATGGTTGACCAACCCCGGTACGACCCGTTTCAGGAGAGCCCTTTGTTCGGAGATGGGGCCGGCTCGCGTCCATTACCTCCCAATACCATTGCCCGCGGATTCCTGCGGCTTGAAAAGCCCCTTTATACCGGGAAACAAAACGACCAACTCATTTCCGAGCTTCCTGTGCGTTTGGATGCCGCCCTGCTGGCCCGCGGCCGCCAACGCTACGATATCTACTGCTCAGTTTGCCACAGCCGCATCGGGGACGGTCGCGGCATGATCGTCCAACGGGGGTTTCCTCCGCCACCTTCCTTCCACATCGACCGACTCCGGCAGGTCCCCATCGGCCATTTCTATGACGTTATCACCAATGGCTACGGGCTCATGTACCCCTATGCCTCCCGCGTGAACCCGGAAGATCGCTGGGCTATTGCCGCCTATATCCGCGTCCTTCAATCCAGCCAGAATGCTGCACTGGCGGATATTCCTGCCTCTGCGCGGCAAACCTTGGAGGCCCTCCCTCAATGAATCTGCTTCCAAACAACCTTTATCCCCAAACACGCTTGCAACTCGCTGCGGCCCTGGCAGGCGCCGTCGGACTGGGCTCCTGCCTCATCGCCGCTTTCATCGATCCACAAAATCTTGGCCGTTCCTATTGGTTCGCCTGGCTGTTTTTCTCTGGAATCAGCTTCGGCGCGATACCGCTTTTGGGAATCCATTTCCTGACCTCCAGCATTTGGGGACGAGCCGCAGGGATTCCCGCCCAAGCAGCCGCCCGGATTCTCCCGGTGATGCTGGTCCTCATCATCCCGGTCTTGCTCCTACTCCCCGAGGTGTTCCCGTGGGCACAGCCGGGCATCTCGGCTCACGCACATTCCATCCACAAAGCCGCGTATTTGAATACCCCGTGGTTTATCGGACGCACCCTGCTCTATTTCGGGCTCTCCATCGGATTTATATTCATGCTCCGGCGTTGCACGTCTGAGGGCCCTCCCAGCCCCCGACTCGACCCCGCCACGCTCTCAGGGCCCGGATTGGTCGCCTATGTCCTGTGCATGAATTTCGCGGCTACCGATTGGATCATGTCTCTCCAACCCCAATGGTACTCGACCATGCTGGCCGTCATTTTCATGGTGAGCCAATTGCTCAACGCCTTGGCGCTTTCGACCGTGGTCGTGGCCTCAACGCCCAGCTTACTTGCGGCACATCCCAGTGCGGTTCGCATCAAAATCCTTCACGACCTCGGAAACCTCCTCCTGGCATTTGTCGTCTTCTGGGCCTACATCACCTTCTCCCAATTCCTGATTATCTGGTCGGGCAATCTGCCCCAGGAAATCAGCTGGTACGTGTCCAGGCGAAGCGGCGGTTGGCAATACATAGCGGTATTCCTGGCACTCTTTCAATTTGCCCTTCCATTCGCGCTGCTACTCTCGCGCCGCACAAAACGCGATCCCAAGCGCCTCGGGAGGATTGCTTTATGGGTGCTGGCGGGCAATGCGCTCAACTTCTATTGGCTAGTCATCCCAGCCCTGCGTCCTGGTCCGTTGAGCGTGCATTGGCTTGACCTCGCGGCATTGGCCGGTATCGGCGGCCTTTGGACCTTCCTCTTCATAGGGTTTCTCCCCTCGCCGACTCCGAAGCTCTCCGGAGAACCCATTCCATGAGCATGCACCTGGGAAATCACGAAAAGACTGATATCAGTGTGCGGGCGGTCTTCTGGTTTGGGGGAATCGTGGCGATTGGCATCGTCGTCACGGCCGTGGTCATCGCATGGCTCCAGGTCGATTTGGAACACGCACACTCAAGCCACAATCCGCTCTCGCGCTTTAGCCGCCGGACGCTCGCGCTTCCCGAGCCTTCTCTCCAAACCAATCCGACCTGGGATATGAAAGCCTTTCGTATGGCAGAGGATGCCCACCTCAACTCCTTCGGATGGGTTGATCGAAAAGCGGGGATCGTACGGGTGCCCGTGGATCGCGCCATGGAGGCAATCCTCCAACGGGGATTACCCAGATCAGGACCAGCAGCCGCTCCCGGCGACGTTCTGCCTACGCCCGCAGCGAAGCCGACCACACCATGAACGCGCTTCTCATCAGACTCGCATCAATCACCGCGTTCCTGCTCATGGCCCTTTGCTCCAAGGCCCAAACGTTGCCCGACGAAACGCTGGCCAGTGTTGGGTTCGAGCAAAAGCTAGGCACCCAGATCCCCATGCATCTCGGGTTCCGGGATGAATCCGGAAAACCGGTGACTTTGGCTGATCTCTCAGCCCACCGCCCTGTGATCCTTGTCATGGCGTACTACGATTGCCCCGGGCTATGCACTCTCGTCCTTAATGGGCTCACCGAGGCCTGCCAGAATCTCCAGATGGAAGCGGGCCGCGATTACCAGATCGTCGTCGTCAGCATCCGCCCAAACCAACTCCCGACACTCGCGGCCGCCAAAAAGCGCACTTACGTACTGCGCTATGGGAGGCCCGGCGGGGAACGCGGACTCCATTTCCTCACCGGCGAACCAGCACCCATTCAGGAATTGGCGCAAGCGGTTGGCTTCAAATATGCCTTTGATCCGGCCACCAACCAGTACGCACATGGCAGTGGGATCACGGTACTGAGCCCCGATGGCAAAGTGTCCCGTTATCTCTTGGGATTCGAATTTTCCCCCACGCTCCTCAAAGACGCACTGGCGCAGGCCTCTGAGGGCAAGACCGGCCCACTCGCCAAGAAGCTCTTGCTCCTGTGTTTCAACTACAATCCCCTCAATGGGAAGTATGGCCCCTTGATTGGTCACTTCATCCAAGCTGCAGGAATCGCAACGGTGCTGCTTCTTGGAACTTATATCGCCCGGCTCTCGCGCCCGCACCCATGAGCCCTGCAACCGCCATTTTCGCTCCGGAGCGGGCTTCCAACTTCGCCACTGAAGTCGATTACCTATTCTATTCCCTGGTGACGGTATGCGGCCTTGTAGCCCTGGCCATCTGTGTGACCATCCTGTACTTCTGCATCCGGTACCGGCGGGGATCGAGCGCGCCGCGACAGAGCCACCACCGCACGCCTGATTCCATCGAGATCGCATGGACCAGTCTCACCCTGCTCATTTTCGTAGGGATCTTCATCTGGGCCGCCATCCTGTTTTTCCGGATGTCACGTCCCCCGGGCAACGCGGTCGAGATCCATGTCATTGGGAAACAATGGATGTGGCAGGTCCAACACCCGGACGGCCGACGGGAAATCAACGAGCTGCACATACCTGTAGGCACTCCCATCAAACTGCTGATGACTTCCCAAGACGTCATCCATGACTTCTCAATCCCAGCGTTCCGCACAAAGCAGGATGTCTTGCCGGGCCGATATTCGGTAGAGTGGTTCATCCCAACCCGGGCTGGGGCCTACCGGCTCTTTTG
>JAYVTN010000120.1:0-2178 GCA_043788785.1 Spartobacteria bacterium
CCCGCTGACCATGGTAAACCCTGTCCCGGCCCCGGTGGCGAGATTGACGCTCACCCCAGAAAGCCAGTTCGAGTAATCCAAGGTGTTGATGGTTTCTCCAGCACCCAGAATTTCGAACCCCGAAAAAGCAATCGAGGTCAGCGAACCGGTGACAACGCCGGAACCCAATGGCGCCAAAAGCCAGTTGCTATCGACATTGAAGCCTTCGATCGTGTCCGAGCCCGCATCACCCGAAACGGTAATAGGCGAGTGGATCAGATTGGTTGCCGAGTCGCTAAAGCTGACCCGGTCATTGCCGGCCCCCGCGTTGACTTCGATCCGATTGACCCCGCTTGTGGCCGACCCATAGACCTCTTCAGATCCCGAGGCGATATTCGTGACACTGATCACCTCGCTAAGATCGAGGTTCCGCGACACCAGGCTGATCAAGTACTGGTCGTCCCCGCCAGTCCCGGTCACCGTCAATTTGCCAGAGGGATCGAGCACCGCCAGGGGCGCCGCATCCATCATCAACCGCGGCTCGAAGCTTTCCAGATCGAACTCCCCCTGCTTGATCACCTTCTTCTTGCGGGCCGCCTTTGCCTTCGCCGTCTTCTCGCGCGAACTCTTGGCTGTATTCTGTTTGGGTTGTTGTCTCATGGGTGTCGCTCCGCACTGCCAAGATTGGTCAAGTAAATACCTCAGCTCGGTTTTCTGATAAAAATCTATAAATCACCTGACGTCTCTATCAGGAGAGCAGCCGCAGGCACTGCCTTTCTTAGGAAAAACCCTCCGTACTGTCAAAGCATTCACCCCCGAAACACCTGTTTTTACAATGATGCCGGGGCGCTTGCAGCTTCCTGTGCTACAGCGGGTGGCTCTGTGCCACACTCAAAGCCCCAGCGCCTTCCGCCTCCGCTGTCGCCCTTTCGATACTTGGCTTGCATTCGGCATGCCCCTGCCCCTTAGCTCAAGGGCATTGCATCCGGTCTGCACACGCCCAACAGCCGTCGCCGCGCGGTGCAAAATAGCTCGCCGACCGTATGGAAAATCAACCCACTCCGCCCGCCGCCCCCCAACCGCCCATCCATTGGGACCATTCCGAGGTCCGCGACCTGCACCATCCCAATGTATGCAATGTGAGCACCCAGGACGATGGATTCATGCTGCTCTTCGGTGCCGCCCAGAGCGATTCCGATCAGAACATCACGGTTAAAGTCGGCACACGCGCCTTATTGGTCCCACTCGCGGCCAAAATGCTCGGAGACCTCTTGGCCGACCACCTCCAGCGCTATGAGGCCACCCATGGGACCATCCCCACCTCCTACCAACCCCTTCCCGGGTCACGCCCCCTGCCCAATACCACCCCGGAACTCCTGATAAGCCCCGGGGAACTCCCGGACAAGGGTGCCTTGCTCCTCGAACTCTTTGACGGACTCAATCTTCGATACGACCTCGAACGCTCTTTCAAAGTCTTCCAAGGCCACCTCCTAACGAATCGCTTCTTGCTCACCTTGGCCAAGGACGCACTGGTTCCGGTCCGCTCCCGATTACCGGTCATCTGTAAACGCCTAGGGATGCCCGAGGATTACGCCCAGGCGTTCCTCGCAGAGTATCAACATGCTGATTTCGTCCATTTCGGTTTTGAGGAAAATGAAACCGGAGCCGTCTTCAAAGCCTACCTAGAGCAGGTGGAGGGCGTCCTAGTGGCAATGCAGTCCGAATCTCAAGTTCAGGAGCCCTTTCTTCTGTACCGCGGGTTTAAGTGGGACGTCGCGGACCGGGCCCGGAAATCAATCTCCAGCTATGTCTGCCACCCGTGTCTACCCATGGAGGCCCTCAAGGCGCGGGTTGCTGAGTGCATCCCGGACCCAGCCCACCAACCGACCTTAGAAATCGCTACGGACATCCTAGCTATCGCGGGCGCCTCCATCGCCCAGAACGACTTGCTCTATGTCGATGTCACCGAGGATACCTCCTCCCGGCACTCCTTCGACCTCAACCTCTACGCGGGAAAACTCCAACTCGCCGAGTTCTACCCAGTGCTCCTGAGTATCTGCTCCCGCTTCGCGATTGATCCAACCCAATTCCACGCCCTTTATAACCGGTTCAAAAACCGGACGTTCGGCCATGTATCTGGGGGAGTCGATCGACAAGGCCGCGACTTCTTGACCATTTACTTCGGTCGCGAGCGCCACG
>JAYVTN010000121.1:0-4064 GCA_043788785.1 Spartobacteria bacterium
AAGTCATGCGGCCCGAGAGCCAAGCCAGTGCAGGCCATGTGCTCCGGTTCGTGCGCGAAGCCCAAATTACCAGCCAACTCCAGCATCCCGGCATCCTCCCGGTCTATGAATTGACTCTCGACGAGCAAAGCCGGCTCTTCTACACAACCCGCTTCGTCGAAGGCGAATCGCTGAGCTCGGTGCTGGAGAACATCGAGAAATCGACCGCTGAACAGGAGGAACATATCCGCTCGCTTTCCTCGCTTCTGAGAATGTTCCAGAAAGTCTCTGACGCTATCGCCTATGCCCATTCCCGCGGGGTCATTCATGGGGCGATCCGCCCGGACTCCATCACCGTGGGCGCTTTCGGCGAAGTGTTCGTGGGAAACTGGGGTTTAGCCAAGGTCTGCGAATTGAATTCCGAGGGCGAACAATTTGGCAATCCTATCCAGGTCGCGCCCATCAATTCCTCACCTGCTCTCACCGCCTTCACGGCTCCTGAACAAGCAGCGTCGCAAGCCGACGATGTGAGCCCGCAGACCGATGTGTACGCATTGGGCGGCATTCTTTATCTCATTCTTTCGTTGAAGAATCCGATCATTCCTGACGAGGAAAGCGAATTACTGGAGCTGGCTTTATCGGCTTCCGTGCGGCCACTGTCGGAAGTCGCCAAAGGTTCCCTGCCGCACTTGCCCCATGGGATTCCTGAGCGCTTGGCCAATATCGCCATGAAGGCGCTCAGCAGCGCCCAAGAGGACCGGTTTACTTCTGTCAAAGAACTGCAGCGCGAAGTGGCGGCCTTTGAGAGCGCCGCGCAAAACGAGACCAGCCTCTGGAAATCCTTGGGCGGACTGCTCGGCAAGCATTCTTAAGGAGCTCGTAAACCGAACGCACACCCGGGGCAAGCAGGTCACGGACCAAAAGCGAAAACTGGGCAGTTCCATTCTCTTTGATCTCTTTGATCTCTGGGTTGAATCCGGCCCAGATTCGAGGCGGGATTGTTTCCTACCACAGATCCCCATGCCCCGCAGACGGGGCACCACACTGCATGAAAATTGTGCTATGCTCGTATAGCCACGTGTTGGAGAATGCCACGGCGAACCCGAAGGGTTCCAAGAACGTAGCCGGAGGTAGAAGACCTCCGGACCCAGTCGTTTCTACTCTCATTCCATGAATCGAGCGTATGATCTTGTTTGGTTTATCGCCTGGTACTCGGGCGTCGCGTTCTGGCTCTGGCGCTACACTCGCGCGCTTCGACGTGGCGACGCCAGCTCAAGCGGAATGCCCCTTTTCCGGAAGGATGACAGGCCAACTCCCGTGTGGTTCCTCGTCCCGCCGACCACTCCGTCACGCGACCCTGCAGTTGGCTTCGGCTGCTCTCCCGGTTCGTCTCGGGAACACCGGGATCACCCCTTGTGCGAATGGACCATGGGCTGGAAGCCCATGCCACAGGCTAGCGACTCCCCTAGTATTGCGAGCGCAGCTCCACGGGCTTCGCCCGCTTGGCACGGGTGCGGATATTGAGCATCTCGACAGCGAATGAGAAGGCCATGGCAAAGTAGACGTAGCCTTTGTTGATGTGTTGGCCGAACCCTTCGCCCACCAGCATCACACCCACCAAAAGCAGAAAACTCAGGGCCAACATCTTCACCGAGGGATGTTTGTGTACGAAGGCACTGATGGGACCGGAAGCCCACATCATGACCCCCATCGCCAGCATCACTGCCGCGATCATCACAGAAATCTGTTGGGCCAAGCCCACGGCTGTGATCACCGAGTCCAGCGAGAAGACGATATCCACGACAATGATTTGGGCCACCACGGCTGAAAACGCAGATTTCACAGCACCCGTTTTTTGCTCTTCCTCCCCTTCCAGGCTGCCATGGATTTCATTCACACTTTTCCAAATCAGGAACACGCCTCCGGAAAGCATCACCAAATCCTTGCCCGAGAGACCATGACCGAAAACCGCAAACAGGGGGTCAGTCAGACGGGTCAGCCAAAAGATGGAGCACAGCAGGAGGATCCGCGTGACCATCGCCACCGAGAGGCCCAGCGTGCGTGCCCGGGGCTGCTGTTCCTTTGGTAAACGGCCCGACAAGATCGCGATGAAGATGATGTTATCGATCCCCAGCACGATCTCCATGACGGTGAGCGTTACCAAACTGATCCAAACTTGCGGGTCACTAAGCAATTGCATCCGCGCACAATTCAGGTTGGGCTAGTACTGGTAAAGGCGATTCGGCCACTATCGCCCCCTCCTCTCCCCTATATGTTTCCTAAACTCCGCGTTTGGCTGCTCGTATCCACTGGGTTGGTGCCGGGCCTCTTCGCACAGACGGCTTCCAACAATCCGCAAAAATCAGTTCCGCCTACAGGGATCGTCATACCCGAAACCGAAAGGGCTGAGCTCGCAAAAGGCTTGGAGGCTCTCCAAGGGCACATCCAGCGCCTCATGGCGCTGCCAGCCATGGCCGGTTCGGTCCCCAACGTGGATATATTCTACCGGGCCGTCCACGACGCGCTGACCTACAACGAGTTTTTTGATCCCAAACAGGTGGAGCTCGCGAAAAAACTGCTTCAGGAGGGCAACACGCGGGCCGAAGCATTGGCCCGAGGCGAGGTGCCTTGGAATACGGCCACAGGCTTGGTCGTGCGCGGCTACCGATCCCGGATCGACGATTCGGTCCAACCCTATGGCTTGGTGATTCCGGCTTCCTGGAAGCCTTCGGAGCGCACGCCGCGCCCTCTTTATTGCTGGCTACACGGGCGTAGCGAAACCCTCTCGGAACTCGCTTTCCTCAATGACCGCATGAGCAAGCCTGGCGAGTTTATTCCCGACGGCGCGCTGGTCCTCCACCTCTATGGCCGGTTTTGTAATGCCAACAAATTCGCAGGCGAAATCGATCTCTTCGAGGCGTTGGCGGATGTCAAAACCCATTACTCAATCAATCCTGACCAGATTGCCGTGGTTGGCTTTTCTATGGGTGGCGCGGCGTGCTGGCATTTTGCTGCTCATCATGCGGGCCTCTGGGCCGCAGCTTCCCCGGGTGCCGGGTTTGCGGAAACCGCTGAGTACTCCAAAGCGTATGCCCCGGGAAAAGAGCCTCCCCCCTGGTGGGAACAGGTTCTATGGCGCTTTTACGATGCCACCGCGTATGCGGGCAATCTGACCAACACCTCGCTGGTCGCGTACTCGGGGGAAATCGATCCCCAGAAACAATCCGCCGACATCATGGAGCGAGCCATGGCAGCCGAGGGTCTTAAACTCGAGCGTCTCGTGGGCCCGCAAACAGCTCACAAATACGAACCTCAAACCAAGAAGGCGCTCCAGAAACGTCTGGAAGAACTCGTGGCCAAGGGCCGCGATCCGGTGCCAAAAACAATCTCCTTCACCACGTTCACCCTGCGCTATAACCAGATGAAATGGCTGCAGATCGATGGACTCAAAAAGCATTGGGAACGGGCCCATGTTGACGCCAGCCTTGAAGCTGCGGGATTGCGGATTAAGACCCAAAACGTGACTGCCCTCAGCGTGCAATTGCCTGCCGGAATCGATGGATTCAAGCCCGGCCAAAAACCGGTGATCTCCATTGACGGACAGAACCTCCCCGGGCCGGTTCCCACCAAAGGGTGGCAGGTCCGTCTGGCGCTCACCGATGGCAAATGGGCCTTCGCACCGGCGCAGGAATCCACGCCGCTGGCCAAACGCCATGGGCTTACGGGCCCGATCGATGATGCTTTTATGGACCGCTTCATCTTCGTGCGGCCGACCGGCACCTCCCAACATCCCAAGGTCGCTGCCTGGGTCGAGGCGGAGATGCGCTATGCGATTGCTCAATGGCGAACCGTGTTTCGCGGGGAACCTCTGGTCAAGAACGACTCCGAGTTGACGCCGCGCGACATCGCCGATGCCAATCTCGTGCTCTGGGGCGAGCCTTCCACCAACCGGGTTCTGGCCAAGCTTGTCAACCGGCTGCCCATCCAATGGGACGCCAGCAATCTAAGTATCGGAAAAATCAAGGTCAGCTCGGAAAGTTCTGTCCCCGTGCTGGTATATCCAAACCCGCTCAACCCAAAACGCT
>JAYVTN010000122.1:0-5918 GCA_043788785.1 Spartobacteria bacterium
TCCATCTTTTAAGCGTAAGACTTCGTATCGGTTGGTGGCATAGATCCAACCCTCCTTGTAGGCCAGTCCCAGCACCTCATGCTGGCCAGAGGCCAACAGCTTATACTTGATCTTGGACGCCTCACCCCCGGCATCCGTTACCGTCCATATTTCCCCGCGCCGAGTCCCCAATACCAGTCCGTTGTCGGGCAACAGTTCAATTGATCCTACCTCGAGCGCCGTATTATCCGGCGTCGGGAAGGTGGTGATCGTGTAAAACTCATTCTCTTGCGGGAGGGCCGCCATCGTTACCAATGGCGATAGGAGCACTAGGCTCAAGATTCGGAGGGCTTTCATACGTGGATCGTAAATCAAATCGGCTGGTGGGAATTCCACACTTATTTAGGGGTCGCTTCAGGCGCAACGGACATTGTCCAAGAATACGTGACAAGGATTTCCCGGCGCGCGGGCACCACAAGTTCTTTGCCTCGAAGTTTGCCACCCTCCACGACGACTTTAAGCCTGTTTTGCAGTACGAACCCGTCCGCCACAGCCGTGATCCCATCTCCGCTCAGGACCAGCAAATGGGCGTGTTCGGGAATTGCCCCGTCGAGTTTCACAGTCCGCAGCAGCTTGCCCCGGGACATCTGTAAGTCGCCGACGGAAACAAACTGGTCGGATATCTTCACCGCATTCCACGTGTACAAGAAAGTCGGGATCCTTTTTTCATTCAGGTTATACCCTTTCCACTGATAGCCATCAGCCCGTTGGCCCAGAGGCAACTGCGGCCAGGAAGTCTCCTCGGAATCCAGTACAGCAAAAGGCAGAGCCGTTTCCCCCGAAGGTGCTATGGCATCAAAGCCCGATGGCTTCTGGGCTCCCCCGCCCCGGTTAATCCAATGGCGGGCCGCATCCATAAATGCACCGCGCCAAAGCACTGCCAGATTCATCCGCTCTGCATTCCACACAATGCTCACCTTTCCCGGATACCCGACCGCGACACCGCGGTTGCCGCCTCGCTCGACAAAGTTGCGGTAGATCACGGGCTCCGAACCAACAGCCAGAGGCATTCCAGTGGTCTCGTCCTCCTTCTTCACACCGTCCGGCGCGAGCGCCTGGGGATGCTGCCACTTGGAAAGCGGCGTTACCATGAAACCCGGTCCGCTCCAGGCCGCGTAAAGTTCTGCGTTTCCAGCCCCCTGGAAGTATTCCAAACGGAAATTGTGATCTCCGGCAGTTAAATTCACCTTGGCTTCTTTGATGGTCGTAGAAGGATGGATACCGTCATTATCGATGAGCTTCTTGCCGTCGATCAGCAAGCGGCCGCCATCGTCGGAAGCCAATGCAAAACGATATTCGCCATCTTTGGGTGCCGGCAATTTACCCGAATACACCACACCAAATTGGTTCTTATAATCATCGAGTTTGATTTCCACCAAACCATCCGGCAGGGAACCTTCACGATGAGGTTTGAGCGTGGAAAAATCCGGCAATTCCTTCCAGTCGCCTAGATACACATGGAATGACAAGTCCTTGAGGACGGGCCCCGGCAATGAAACATTCAACTTACCCTGCATGGACATCGCATGCCCAGGGAACGTGCAGGCGTAAGGATAGATCCCGGGCTTGTCGGGTGCTTTGAATACGAGTTCCTCTGCCGCTTTGGGCTCCAGAAGCTTGGAAGCCAGCCATATCCGGTCATCCTCGGGCAGCCACTTCCGCTTCAGAGCAAGATCGGCATTCTCCATCTGCTTATTGGAAACGGCGACTGGATCTGTTCCGGGCTTGAAGAAAACGAGGTTATGGGGGAGATCGTCCTTATTCTCGAAGACGATCTTCACCTCAGCCCCGGGGGAGACATTGATTTCCCCAATATCGTACCGCATCTGTGAGGCCAACGTTCGCACCGTGATTGTCTCGGCATCCGCGCTCAGGGCCGCCATGCCAACAAGGGCAAGCACGAAAAATGAGGGGGTTCTAAGCATAATGGATTCTAAAGTGAAGATAAGGCCGCCCATTCAGGATACGCACACAGCGCGCTCAGGTCGCAGCTAACCGAGCACAAACTCTAAGCATACCATTGTGTGATCAACAATGGCGCGAGCACTTTTCTGAGGTTTTATGAGGGGAAACACGGGGGAGGGCTGTAACGCTGTCCTCCAATTGAGCCGCGCAGCCGGGCTTTATTAGAACATTTCCCCAGCCACCGCAATGTTTGGTCGTCAAACATGAGGGTCTGCGAGCCATGATCAGCCCTCCTGTGGTCGTTCAACCAGGGTCTCCCAATACCAATCCCTGCTTGCGTAAGGTCATAGGCCCTTTTAGCCTTCCCCGTATGCTGTCCCCCCGGCCATTCGGTTTTTTACGGACGCTCGCGGCATCGGCCTGTTCGCTTTTGCTTCCGCTATGGGTGTGGGGCGCCGAGGAGAAAATCGACTTCCGAACCCAAATCGAACCCGTGCTCGATTCGGCCTGTTTCAAATGCCACAGCGCCCGCTCGAAAAAACCGAAGGGCGACATCCTCTTGGACGATTTAGAGGCGATCCGTTCCAGAAGCCGTACAAAAAACCTGGTCTTTCCCCGCAAGCCTGAAAAGAGCCTGCTGTACAAGGTGATCAACCTCCCCGCCGGGGCCGAAGATCTCATGCCCCCGCCTGATGAAGGCAAACCCCTGAGCCTTCAACAGATTGCCCTCATCCGAACTTGGCTGGAACAGGGCGCCGATTTCGGCTCTTGGAAAAGCGCCAAACCAAAGCCCAAGCCTCTTCCCGCAACCGCGGGAACCGTGGACATTTCCGATCAAGCTGCGGTCGCCGCCCACATTGACCAACTCATCGAGTCTAATCTGAACCGTAAAGGGCTCAAACCCAATCCAGCGGAAGCTGACGACCTTTGGTGCCGGCGCGTCTACTTGGATCTAGTCGGAAGAATTCCGGCCTTTGAAGAGATCGACGGTTTCCTCAAATCCAAGGATCCCAAAAAGCGGGTCAACCTGATTGATAGCGTCCTGGGCTCCCGAGGCCATGTGAGTACAATGTACAATTACTGGTGTGACGTGCTGCGTGCCCGGGATCAACTAGCTGAGGACATCCAAGGCGCTTTCTATTTGGATTTCATCAAGCAAAGCATCCGTTCCAATACACCTTACGACGCGTGGGTGCGCCAACTGATAAGCCCGGAAGGGAATTTGTGGGATTCGCCGGCCGTGGGCTACTACCTCCGGGATTTCGGAAACCCTTTCGCGAATGTGGACAACACGGCCATTGCATTCCTCGGCACGCAGATTGGTTGCGCTCAATGTCACGATCATCCTTACGATCAATGGAGTCGCAAAGCTTACCATCAATTCGCGGCGTGGACCTCGGCTATCGAGGCCAAGCGTGAATCACCCAGGTACATGAAGGTCTCCGATTCCGAGCTGGATGGAATCGAAGAGGTGCTCGAGAAGCAAACCTCTCATCGGACCAGCAGTGAGCGTAAAAAGCTCGAAAACGAACTGACGATGACCAATTTCGAGTCCGTCAAACGCAGCCTCAAAGCAAAAGATCCTTACCAAATCTTTACCTTACACAACGGCGAGCAAGTCAGGGCCAAGTTACCCTCGGATTACAAATATCCCGACGGCGTTGCCGACGCCCCGATCTCCCCGGTTGTCCTCTTCGGCAACCAGCCCTCGGTTGCCAAACAAAGGCCGGCCGATACTTTCGCCGCGTGGCTGACGGCGCCGGAAAATCCCCGTTTTGCTCTTAATATCGCCAACCGCATGTGGACCCGGGTGTTCGGCGCGCCCTTTGCTGGCTCTATCGATAGCCTCAGGGATGTCGAGGATTGCCCTATCCCGGAACTAGCCCAATACCTACGGGACGTGATGGTCGCCTCGCATTTCGATCTGCGCCAGTTCCAACGGATCCTGGTTCAGACCCGCACTTACTCCCGAAAGGCAGGAACGTCGCTCGCATCCAATGTTCCCTATGACTTCCAAGGGCCACTGATGCGCAGAATGAGCGCGGAACAAATCTGGGACTCTTTGCTGACACTGGCTGTCCAGAAACTCGACAGCACGATTTCATTCAACACCCCTGATTATTCCGGATTCGTCAAAGCCAAGCCTGTCACGGACCCCGACAAGATTCTCGAGGGCGTACTCCTGACTTCTAAGGCCCAGGCCAAGGAACAGCTCAAGGAAATGCACCGGCATAGACCGGCAGAACGTCCCGCTGCCTACGAACCGAAACCCGAGTTTTCATCCACCGAATTGCGAAGGGCCTCAGAACTGCCCCAACCCACCCCAGAAGGACACTTTCTCCGAGTATTCGGACAATCCAACCGTGAAATCGCAGATGGCGCGTGGCGTTCGGGGACGGTCCCACAGACCCTCTTCATGCTCAACAGCACACTCTTTGATGTCGTAGTCAAAAAAGGAACCCCACTTTATCAAGCAATCAACCGCGACTCTGGGGACGCGGCCCGCTTAGACGCCGCATATTTGGCCATCTTGGGGCGACTTCCTAACTTGGATGAGAAACGCCTTATCTCCAGCACCCTCAACGGCACCGGTAATATCGAGCTCATTGCCCATACCCTTCTAGGAACACGCCAATTCCTTTTTATCCAATAGACGCCATGGAAACCATTTTAAGTAAGCTGGACGAACCTTCCCGCCGCGAATTTATTACATACGCAGCCAAGGCCTTTCTTGGAGTCAGTTTGGCACCTGTAGGCGGAGCCGCTACCGCTCTGGCGACTCCCGCCGAACTGCGTAAAAAGCCGCAGGTAACCAGCGTCATTTACCTCTTTATGCAAGGCGGGATGAGCCACATCGACACATTTGATACCAAGCCGGACAAACCCGCTTTCCAAGGTCCAACTACCACAATCAAGACAAAGGCTGACGGAATCCAAATATCGGGATATCTGCCCATGCTCGCCGAGCATGCCCCCAAAATGGCTATCATCCGCTCAATGTCCCATACACAGGGCGCCCACGAACAAGGCGTGCATAAGGTGCGGACCGGATACGAACGCCAGCCGGGCCTGACTTATCCCGCGCTGGGATCCTGGATTGCCCGCCTAAGCGGCCGAGAGATGCGGGCCGGGCTGCCGCCTTATATCCATTTAGGCGGACTCGGAGGTCATCCCGGCAGTGGATTCCTGGCAGCCAAGTATGGGCCGGTCCCCATTGAGGATGCCAATAGCGGGCTGCGCAACACCCACTTAGTCAAAGGGGAGTCCCGTACTCAGATCCAAAAACGCATCCAACTCGCGACCCAACTCGACCAACGCTTTGTCCAACGGTTCGGCACAGAGGACGTGCGCGCCTATTCCGACCTTTACACGGACGCCGCTAGGCTTATTGAAAGCAAGGAACTGGAGGCGTTTGATCTCAAGAAAGAGAAACCCACGACCCGTGAATCTTACGGCCCCGATAGCTTTGGCCAAGGCGTCCTCCTAGCCCGCCGCTTGGTGGAACACGGCGCCCAATTCGTCGAAGTCGACCTCGGTGGATGGGATACCCACACAAATAACCACCAAGGTGTTCAGAGCCGTGCCGCTATCCTTGACCGGGGCCTAAGCGCTCTACTCAGCGATCTCGAGGCCCGTGGAATGCTGGAGACCACACTGGTTGCAGTCGTCTCCGAATTCGGCCGATCACCGCAGCTTGACGAGCAACGGGGCCGAAACCATCACCCGATCGCTTTCAGCACAGTCTTGGCGGGCGGAAGAGTGCGCAGCCAGATTTACGGAGCAACCGACCCCACCGGGCGGGAGGTGATCAAAGACAAGGTTTCCGTGCACGATTTCAATGCAACGATTGCCTCTATGATGGGAGTGAACCCAGCCGCTCCCGTCGTAATACCTGGCGGACGTGCGCTAACTCTTGCCGGCCCTGAGACCTCCCCAACCAGCGGAAAGCCAATCAGCGCTTTGCTATAGCCTCA
>JAYVTN010000123.1:0-4106 GCA_043788785.1 Spartobacteria bacterium
AGAGGCACAAGGCCAATGAGCGCTGACTTCCTTCCCCCTCATCAAACCGGACTTGCAGATTTCCAGCATCCGGCTTTAGCAGGAGCGCTCTTGAACGGAGCATTCACAGGGTTATAAGCCCCATACGGTTCAGGTGGGCATAGGTCGATGTGTCCGCGGCAGGTCGCCACTGACGTTGGCTGCGTCGCTGCAAGTGGCGCGTGAGCCGTAGGCGCACGTACCTGTTGATTTCCCGGAAGACATCCCTGCTATAGCCCAAACGAAAGTAATTCGCCCAACCCTTGAGATGCCTGTTGAGTCCTCCGATGAGTTGGGGCAACGGCACAAAGCACCGGTTCTTGCCGGTCATTTCCTTGAGCTTTTCGCGCTCGCGCACGAGCGTCTTCTTGGACGGACACATGTTCCAGTACCGCATGTTGCGTCCGTGCAGATCACGGTCGAGCCGGAAGGTGTAGCCGAGGAAGTCGAGCGCCTCTCCCTGCTCACGCAAGGAGACCACGCGGGTCTTTTCCCGGTTTATCTTCAACCCCAGCCAGTCCTCGATTTTCTGCTCCACGAACTCCGTGACCTGTTCGCTATTGCTGCGCATCAGGATCACAAAGTCATCCGCGTACCGCACCATCACGGCCTTGACCTTCTTCTGGGCCGGACCGTCCTTGGCGTGGAACGCGCGATCAAACCAGTGCAGGTAGATGTTCGCCAGTATCCCGCATGAGAGGAGCCCATGCGCCAAAGTTTTAGCTTTCCGCTTTTAGATTTTAGATTTTCTCTTCTTTCTGCCTGTGAGCCTTTCCCTTCGTAAGAAACAAAGCTTCTACCAAAGCCTCGGGCAACTGATCCGATCGGGGATCACGTTTCCTGCTGCGCTAGAAAAACTCCTGAGCACAGCCCGCGGGCCCCTCCGGACATTGATCACGCGGCTGGGGGCGGCGGTTGCATCCGGCTGCACCGTTGGCGAAGCTTTCGGCCAACAACCCGCGGTAATTTCCCTCGTGGAATCCAGTATTATTGAGGCAACGGAACGAAGCGGCTGCCTCGAACACGGTTTCCAACAACTGGCCGTGTACTCCGATGCCCTAGCCAAAGCCCGGGAGATGGTTATCAGGAAGTCAGCTTATCCCTTGTTCATGCTGCATTTCGGTGTCTTAGCGCTCGCATTGCCACTCCTTGTGAACACCGACCTCAAAGCGTATCTGCGGGCCACCATGCCCCTGCTCGGAGCCCTTTATGTCGCCAGTATCGCCATGGCCCTGCTGATCACCCTGTTTCGCAATGCGGGCGCTACCAATCCACTCCTGGACCGGATTTTGCGCGTGATCCCGTGGACAGGAAACGTCCGGCGCAGCTTTGCCGTATCCCGGTTCTGCATGGTTTATGAAATCGAACTTAATGCTGGGGTCAACATCATCGTCGCAGTTCTCGCGGCAGCCCGGGCCAGCGGCAGTGGCCTAATCCAATGCGCGGTAAGAGCGGCCGTTCCCCAGGTTCGGGAGGGAAGCCAGGTAGGTCCCTTGTTGGCGCAAAGCGGCGCTTTCCCCGAAGCGGTCACCCGGGCCATTGTGGTCGGCGAAGCCTCGGGCGAGCTAGATTCCGAGCTAAAACGGCTTGCGGCCGAATCCCAAGAGGAAGCGCTGGCGGGGCTTGAGAGCGCGGCAGCCAGATTCAGCAAACTCATCTACCTCTCGGTGTTGATTTATATGGGGTGGCGGATCGTGGATGCCTATCGAATTTACCTCAATCAAGTCAACGACCTGATGAAGGACCTTTAATAAAGGCAAGGATGAAGGATGAAGGGAACCGCGCAAGGGATTATGGTTGAAGCGAGAAGGGTAAAGGGACGCATCGTCATCGTCCCCCCGCGCCTGACTCAATCCTTCTGAGAGCAGACCACAGGACGAAGTACTGAAAGGACGCAGGGCTATGGGCGCTACCGCAGCACCATCCCTTCAACCTTCAACCTTCAACCTTCAACCTTCAACCTTCAACCTTCTCTAATGTATTACCACCTTCGCGCCAGGCTTGAGCCTCTCTGCGACCCGGACCACGTCCCAGTTGGCGAGTCGGATACACCCGTGGCTGCTGGCCCGACCGATCGTGTCGGGTTCGTCGGTGCCATGCATCCCAATGCCCTTCTTGTTCAAAGACATCCAAACCACCCCTACTTTGTTGTTCGGGCCCGGAGGAGTCGCAATCCCGCCAGCACCGCGCCGGCCGTGCATGAGCATCTCCTTGTCGTACCGGAAGACGGGCATGAAATTGATCGTCTGCACATGCCAACTGCCCTTCGGGGCCGGCAACGCAGCGATATCGAAAGGTTTAACGGCGGGGACCTTCACCACATCGCCCGCTTTTGGCGCGTGGCCCTTTAGATCGGGATTGACCGTGAGTAGGAAGGCTTGGGTGGTGTGGAACCGTTCGGCCAAGAACTCCAGAACCGAGGTGTAGGGGAGCCACTTAAACTTGGCTTGATCCTTGGCGTCCTTCGGGGCAGCTGCGATCCGCTCCGCATCCCCGCTCGTGACCGTGTAGTCGGTGAATGCGGGACCGGCATCCCCAAGCGGGAGCGAGGAGGCGTCGGCTGCCCCCTTTAGGTCGTGGGCGCGCTGGTAGCGGACGATAGCCTTCTTTGTAAATTCCCCGCCTTGCCCGTCGATTTTCCCCGGCCCGAATCCCGCCATATCCAGGAAGACTTGGAGTCGAACCGCTTCCTCAAGACTTGCGGCTGTGGCCTTATTTTGGCCGCGCTTATTGCTAGGATGCTCGGCCGGCCCAGCGGGACCCGAAGTCCCTGCGGGGGCTAAGGCTGCTGGGGCAGCGGGTGGGTTGTTGGCATTGGGCTCTTCGGCGGCCACAGGCAAACCACCGATCAGCAATCCAAGGGAAACCGACAGAAGGGGAATGTAAGTTCTCACTGATGAGAGATTCGCGGGGGGCGGCCTCCGCGGTCGTATCCGGGGTTTTGAATGCCTGCCGGGATATGCTCGTGAATCCAAGTGCCCTTCAAATCCCGGCCTCAGACCCGGCGAAGCCCTGCGAGGCTGCCGGCAGCGCTTACCTCGGAGAGGCGTTCCCGGTGGCCTGGGAGGCCTCTTCGACGACAACGGCCGTGCCGTAACACCGAGCGGGCGCGCTCACAAAGCTCTGTATACAGAGTGATGTTGCCGCCGATGATGCTCTGGAATCCGGAGTTGCCGGGCCTGTCACGCGGTCCCTGCGTCCACAGTCGGGCAGAAGGAACTTTCAGCGCTCAGAAGCGTGAGCCAACGCTTTAAACAATATCGCTTAGAGCGGGAGCAGAAGATCGAGAGCCTGCATCTCCAGCTTGTCAGAAATCAGCTGGAAAAAGACGCAATGCGAAAGGAAGTGTGCCGAATCGACCAACTGGTGACGCAAGAAATGGTGCGCTTGGACACCCGCAATAAAACGCTCATGGACGCGATCAAAATCACCGCACGCAACCTCTTCTACCAAGTCTACAACAACTACCGTGACGATCATGACTATTTAGGGAGTTGACCCAGAGTGGCGGCGTCCTGCGTTGGCGCGGCGAGGAGATCGAAGTGCATCTGGTGTCGACCGCCCCACGGCACCAACCGCCTGCAGAAACTTCCAAGGCGCAACCGCTGAACTCCCTCTTCGCTCCACCGGCCACTGTATCCACGATGGAATCCGCCCCCAAATCACCCGTACCCCCCCGGGACATCTCGGAGCGATGTCCCTACCAATGCATTCGTCCCGACCGCCCGAACAGCGCCCCGCCCGCCCGGCTCGCGGGTAGCGCACGCGGCCTCGCGTGTGGCGGCAGGCACCCCCGTCGGCCGCTCTTCAGAGCCGATCAGCGCTTCCTTAGCTCCGACATCTGCCGCAGCCGACGGTCTACGGCACCTCTCCCGCCCCTGCCGAGCTCTCCAGCGATCAATCCAGGCGATAAATCGCTTGGCGATTTTCATCGTCCCTCCGAATCTGGAGGGATGGCGATCCGCGCCTGCTGGAAGCCCTGACACCTTCGCCCTTAGAGTTTCATGCGCTTGTCGATGAGGTCCGCTAGCAGCCCGATGAAGACCATCTGGATTCCGGTCAGGACCAGCGCAATGGCCAATAGTCCC
>JAYVTN010000124.1:0-5118 GCA_043788785.1 Spartobacteria bacterium
GGGAGTGAGTTGCTCACTCTCAACGGCACCGGTTTGGGGTCCGCTGGAGCGCTGCGAAATGCCGCTGGAAACAATTCCTGGGCTGGCGATGTGAGCTTGGCTTCCGATGCCCTGATTGCCGTGGATGCCGACAGCTTGACCCTCTCTGGAGTCATCGGTGAATCCGGTGGGTCACGGGCGCTCAAGAAGGCCGGCCTGGGAACCCTCATATTCCAAGGTGCCAACACCTATACTGGGGCAACGCAGGTTCTGGCCGGGGTTCTGGCAACCAGTGCCTCGGAGCGCATCGGGAACCTCTCCGACGTGGTCCTTTCTTCCGGAGCCATCCTGGACATCAGTGACTTCGATGAAACCATCGGATCGTTGGCCGGAGCCGGGTCGGTCAGTTCGGGCCTCAACGGCATCTCCACCTTGAGGGTTGGCTTGAACGGTTCCGACGCGCTCTTTTCTGGCTCGATCTCGGGCAGCGCCGACTTGGCTAAAGTTGGGTCTGGCAAGCTCACTGTTTCCGGCGCCAACACCTTTACCGGCGACACTCTTGTCCAAGGCGGATCACTGGTGCTGACTGGCAACTTATCCGCGACAACTTCGCTTGCCGTCACCTCGGGAGCCAAATTTGTCTTGGCCGCCAATGATGTGCTCAACAACAGCGCCCCGATTACATTGGCCGGCGGCACCTTGCAAACGGGCGGGTTTTCCGAGGGCACAGCCTCAACTGCTGGTTTGAGCGTTTTGACGCTCTCGAGCAATTCGGTTCTCGATTTCGCGGGTTCGGGCAATGTGCTCCATTTTGCGGCCAGTAACTCCGAGATATGGGTGGGCTCAACACTTTCCATTTATAATTGGGACGCAGGAGACAAACTTTTCTTCGGCACCAGCTCGAGCGCATTGACTGCCACCCAGTTGGCGCGACTCACCTTTTTTAGCGATTCCGGTCTCTCCTGGCTGGGAGTAGGACAATTCGTGGCCAACACCTCGGAGGTGACATACAATCCCGTGCCGGAACCCTCGACCTGGCTGGCCGTTGGGCTGGGCTTGGGCATGCTTGTGTTTTCCCAGCGGTGCCGTGCGAAGGCTCGCAAGTGAGTACTGAGTGTTCCGGGTAGGCTGTCCGTGTTTGTTTGTGAGCCCTCCTGTGGCAAGCGCTTCCAGCGCGTGGGACGCCAACGCGCATAGTTCTGCGCATCCCCATGCGCGCGGACGGGGCACCACGCGGTGCGAAATGTGCTATTGATCGCCGATTCTCAGCATCCGAGACAGGGCAACGCGGTAGCCTGCGGGCTGCTCCGGCTCGTAGGCGCGGAAACATCTGCATAGACCGTCTCCCGCGAGTGCATGCGCCCGAAAGGCGGTGGCCTGAACTGGCCACACTCATGCACAAGGGCAGTCCTGTACAACTCGGGGTCCCTCTGCTCTATGGACCTTCCTACTTCATCCTTCCACCTTGCTCGAGCAAGGGAGGTCAGCCGGCCCTTCCCACCGCTCCGCTTTGCGATATACCCTCAGGGGTGTTGGCAGTCGGCATGGCTCCCGGCAACGCTTCATGAAGAAAATTGCAATCATCGGTTCGGGGGCAGTGGGGTGCTACTACGGAGGAATGCTCGCCTATAGCGGGCAGGATGTCCGGTTCGTGATGCGTAGCGATTTGTCGGCTGTGCGTCAGCACGGTTTGCGTATCCATACGCGCGGACAAACCATCGAGTTGCCCCACGTGAAGGCTTATGCGAGCAGCCAGGAGGTCGGCCCTTGCGATTTGATCATCATCGCCCTGAAGACGACCGCCAATCATGCGCTCGAACACTTGCTGCCGCCACTTCTGGGACCCGATACCGTTCTCTTAACCCTTCAAAACGGGTTGGGGAATGAGGACTTCCTTGCTCAAGGCTGGGGTGCCGAGCGTGTGATGGGAGCTTTATGCTTTGTATGCATTAACCGGCGCGAGCCCGGTGTTGTTGATCATCTGGATCACGGCTCAATCTCCGTGGGAGAATTCCAAGGCTTACCCCAAGCCCGGACCCGCTGGATTGTGGATGCGTTCCTAGCCGCAGGAATTGATGCAAAGGCCGTCGCGAGCCTGGCTGCCGAACGGTGGCGCAAGCTGGTCTGGAACATCCCCTTCAATGGGCTCTCCATCTGTGCTGGCGGCGCTATGGTCGCCGATATCCTGGCGGTCGATTCCTTGCGCACCTTGGCCCGGGATCTGATGCGCGAAACCTGCCAGGCTGCCCGCAAATTGGGCCATGACGTTTCCGAGGAGTTCGCCGATTTCCAGATCAGCCGCAGCTACAGTATGGGCGCGTATAAACCTTCGAGTATGATCGACTGGGAGTTAGGTCGCCCGGTGGAGGTCGAAGCCATCTGGGGAGAGCCGTGGCGCCAAGGGACGGCGGTGGGTGTGAACATGACGCGCTTGGAAACCCTCTACCGGTTGCTCCAACATTTGACTTCACATGCCCAAGTCCGTTCCTGATCCCCTCTGCGCCATCGTGCTCGGGTCAGGACTCGGGCCTTTTGTCGACCGGATGGAGGTCGAGCGCGAAATCGGTTACGGAAAAATCCCGGGACTCGCGGTTTCTAGAGTGCCGGGTCACGCCGGGCGCTTTGTATTCGGAACTCTCGGAGGGTTGCCCGTGGTGGCGGCCCAAGGCCGGATCCATCTTTACGAGGGGCGCACCGCTTTGGAGGTGACCGCTGGAATCCGGTATCTGGCGTCTCTAGGGGTAAAGCGTTTGGTTCTCACCAATGCCGCAGGCACGCTGAATCCTACGTTCGGGCCAGGATCATGGATGCTCATTGAGGATCAAATTAATCTTACAGGGCAGTCTCCTCTGATGGGGGGTGCTCATTTTGTGGATATGAGCGAGATTTACAGCGTGGAAGCGCGTCATTATTTCGTGCGTGCTGCCGCTCAACAGGGAGTCGCTCTGGAACAGGGGATATACGCGGGCGTTCACGGGCCACAATACGAAACGCCTGCTGAGGTACGGATGCTGCGTACCTTGGGCGCGGATGCTGTTGGCATGTCAACGGTGCTGGAGGCCATCCAAGCGCGTGCGCTAGGAATGGAAGTGGTGGGGTTTTCCTGTCTAACGAACTGGGCGGCGGGCATCAGCCGTCAGCCTTTGAGCCATGAGGAAGTGCTTAGGACCGCGGCGGAGGCGGCGGGCGCGTTGACAGGACTACTCAGTGTCGGCCTCCGTTTTTGGGGGCAAGATTAGTGGCATGAAGCGGTCTCCGGCGCTTGTGTTGGTGGAAATTCGCCCGCCGTCTCCGGTGCTGCCAGCGGGTTTCGCGCGAAGTCGCGCAACGACGCACGTTAGGGCGCTTTCCGGCGCCGTAGTGACCGGGTGACCCAGATCCCCATGCCCAGCGGACGGGGCGCCACGCGGATGAAATTTGTGCAACCGACCGCCGATCAGCCTTGGTGCGCTTGCGTCGATAAGCCCCGGGGCGCCTGGTGTCCTCTGTATGAAAACCTCAGCACCAGACGGCGCCCGGCATCTTAAGCGTCCACGGCCCGCGACCGCGGCTCGCGGTCTTTGGTGGTGGCCGTGGATGGGACCGTCACAAACGGGCCACCTTCGAGCGGAGCCGCCTTGCTAAACGCGACATCGGGCATCTCGCTCGGGAGTCCGGCAAGCGGAAAATCTTTGCGCAAGGGATAGAAGGGATACCCCTCCCACATCAAAATCCGGCGCAGGTCGGGATGTTGACTGAAACGGATCCCCATCATGTCAAAAACTTCACGCTCGTGCCAATCCGCCGTGCGCCAGACATCGGAAACCGTGGGCACCACCAGGTCGTCTTCGGAAACCATGAGCTTGAGTCTGAGGTACTCGCCACGTTCGAAGTGATAGAGTTCATAGACGACTTCGAAACGGGGTTCCTGGCCGAAGTTATCCACGCTGGAAACATCCACAAGGTACGTAAAACCCCTCTGGTTGAGGACGAGCGCGATCGCATGCATATCCGCGCGTTCAACCACGATCGTGTGTTCGCCTCGGAATTCCGGAAGAGGGGAGATGGAGAACTTGTCCTTAAGGGCAAGAAGGTCGGCAGCGAGTGCGTGGGAAGGCATGGCTTAAGTGAAGGACTCGATGAGTTCCCGTTTCTGTTCGAGGAATGAGTGTTCGCCCGAGATCTTGCGCTGGAGCCTCAACAAACCCTCGATGAGGGCTTCGGGACGGGGCGGGCAACCACTGATATAAACGTCCACGGGAATGAGCTGGTCGATGCCTTGGAGAACCGCATAGCTCCGGTACATTCCGCCGCTGGAGGCACAAGCGCCCATGGCAATACACCATTTTGGCTCGGGCATTTGGTCCCAAATCCGGCGCACAGCCAGGGCCATCTTGTAGGTGACGGTTCCGGCCACAATCATCACATCGCTCTGGCGCGGGGAAAAGCGCATGACTTCAGCCCCGAAGCGAGCGATGTCAAACCGGGCAGCACCTGTGGCCATCAATTCGATCGCGCAGCAAGCCAACCCCATGGGCATGGGCCAGAGTGAGTTTTGCCGCATCCAGTTCATGGCGGCATCGAGTTTGGTGATGATGACATTCCCTTCGATTTTGGAATCGTAGGCAACCGGAGCGGTTTCAGGCATGGTGCCCAAAAACTAGTCAGGGAAGGGGTGGGTTCAAGTTAAATGCTAGCCGACCGGTCGTCGGCGGGCGGTTTTTTCGGTCTTTGGTTCTCACCCGCACTACTCACCACCGCCACTCACCGCCGCCATCCTCCTTCATTCTCACTTCGGCAGTTGGAGGCGAGTTTAAGTTCAGCTAGCCCGCAGGCAGTTTGGCGGCCCGAACGGAAAGAGACGGGCGACGGGCAGGTCGGGCCGTAAACCCCGTGCGCGCCGATCGGCCCGAGCAACCCGATCCGCTAGGGCACAGGGCCCTCCCCCGCAAACGGCAGCCTGTAACCCAGCGACCCGCCCGACCCCGACCCAACGGCCCCCATCCCCCCTGATAAGGTGGCTGACACGAATGGCGCTAAGTTAAGGGCGATTTAGGATAAAAAAGCTCGCAGAATCGGCAACACTCTGTTAACTATGTGAATGCCCCAAACCACCCCTTTCTTCAAGGAATTCGGCCGCTTGCTTTTCGGTCGCCAAGC
>JAYVTN010000125.1:0-3711 GCA_043788785.1 Spartobacteria bacterium
ATATCCGCCGGAATCCCAAGGAGCGGGATCAGTAAGGGCCACGCAGCGCCAAAATAGCGCGGGTTGATTTGGGAAACCAAGAACACGCCAGCTAGATAGCCTAGGGCCACGAGCATGCCTACTCCCAAGGTTGAGCGGTACCGGGGGATCAAACTGAGGCCCATTCCCAAGACCAGCCAACATCCCAGTGGGGTCAAACGGGCCCGCATCACGCTGCGCTCGGCAGCCAGCTTGCTCTGGGGCATCCGTAGGAGATCCGCCACCTGCTCATACCCTTTGACCCAAGCCGCAAGACTGCGTTCGGCCCAGGAGTCGCGCTGGGGGGCCAGCTTCTTGCTGAATTCCTCGAAGGTTTCCAACGGCCCGGTACGCGCAAGCCCGTAGGCGCGCCTCACCGGGCCGCCTTCCTTTTCGGCAGCCTCTTGGAAATGGTGCTCGAACCGTCGTAAATAGGAGGCGGCCTGGAACTTGTCCTCCTTGAATGTACTAGGATTGGCCGAAGCAACCGCCCGTTGGAACCCCAGATAAAGGAACCGCCCCGGCTCGGCCAGTATGGCCTCCTTGGCAAGATCCATGTAGATGCGCGCTTTCAGCTTGGGGTCCCGCTCCAAATCCGCCCACTTCGGACGCGAGGGATCACGCGTGGGTTTTTCCAGAAACTCGAAAGGCCACTTATCCAAGGCATAGTAGGCATCCAGGTCGGCCTCCAAGGCCTGCACCTGGTCCCGGATCTCCACCTTGTAGTCCGCGTGCTTGGGGGTCTGGACTTGGGTGAGGGGGAACACCGCCACGTACAGCAGCCATGCGGCTTGTTTCTTGGAGCCCACTGCCAAAGTGACCACCATCAACCCTAGCAAGGCGCAGGCTTGGCGGGCAGTTAGCGTCCGCCAGGCTGCAACCACCAGCATCCCCACAAGGATTCCGGGCCAAAAAAAGCGACCCGAGGGTTTGGTGAGAATGAAAAGGCCAAAGGGCAGGAAAAAAGCCCAGAACAGACGCCGGGCCCGGGCGAGGTCGGGCTCACTGACCCACGCGACCCAACCCGCAAAACTCCAGAGGGCGGCCACGAAGAACACGTTCTCCCCCAACAGCTCGTGCTCGTACCACAGGATGAGCGGCATCCCGGCATAGATGGCCGTGATCGGGATCAGCAATACGCGCCAGCACCGCAGTGTCTTCCGAATCACGTAGCCCAAAGGCACCAGGGTAAGCAGTCCCAACCCATGCTGGAGCCATGCCAACCACTTCAGAGGCGCTCCAGGCAACATGGACATTGGCAGCATCAGCAGCGGATAGAGATAACGCCGTTTCTCATCCAAACTCACGGCCCCGCTGTCGAGGAGCTGGGCGGTAAAACTGTAGTACGAGCCCGAGTCGCTGCCCCAATACCCATAAGGCATGTACGCCAGCATCATCAGACGCAGAGCCGCCCCGAGAAGGATGGCAGGCAACGTCCATAGCACTGACTGCCAGACCACCGGGTGGCGACTAATCAGGGCTCGTACTCGGGCGTGCATCAGGCTGGTTTTCTTAATGGCAGCGCCCGCCAATGTCACGCGGCTTCCAGCCCTTACGGAAAAGGCTCCCATCCGGCGCGGTTCCCTCCTCTAATGTCCCTTCCCGTGTCCTCAATGACCGCCTTTCTCCGCCATCGACTTCAGGATCCGCGTATCCGCCAACTGTTGCTGTACTGTCTTCCAGCCTTGGTGCTTGGCGTTGCCCTACGCATTGCCCTGAGCGCGCACCAGCCCTTTGGCATATTCCACGACGACACCCCGGATTTCCTAAGCACGCCGGACCAGCTTCTAAGCCGGGGCAGCTTGGGGTTCCACGAAAAGAAAACCTTCCTCTACCCCCTATTCCTGACGGTCCATTGCCTCCTGCCGGTACCGTTGCTTGCCAGCGTGGCCTTCAGCCAACATGTGCTGGGCTTGGCGATGGTGATCCTCGTGGGGTTGCTCTGCCGACTGTGGTTTCCCACCTGGCGCTGGGTCATCGTGCCCCTCACCCTGCTGACTGCGATTAACCCGCATCTCCTGTGGTACGAGCACACGCTCATGGCCGAAAGCTTGTACGCGTTCTGCACCGTACTGCTTGCCTGTGCCGGCACGCTCTACGCCTTAAATCCTTCCATCCAACGCTTTGGATTCCTCTCGGCCGCTCTCCTGCTGGAATCCGGCGCCCGTCCCGAAGGCAAGCTGCTCTTTGGAAGTGCCCTCCTGTTGCTCGTGTTGATCCATTGGCGCCAATGGCCGCTCCTACGGACGCGCATCGCCTTGATGCTCGCCCTGGCCCTGGTCTCCCATCTGATGACCCGCACCGAGCAAGGCGGCCTGCTCCTGTACACCTCGGTTGCCCGGATGACCCCGGTTGCCCCCCGTTGTGCTCCGGGCATTGAACCCTACATCGCAGATCTCCGCACCCAACTACAGGCCCGCTGGGAAATCGAACACCGTTTCCCGGGCGCCAACTCCCGGCGCGAGGTCACCAGCGCCCTCAAACGCTACCTCGCGGAAACCGGACAGAAACATCGCAGCGTTGAAAAGCTCTGCGCGCAATTGGCAAGCGAGACCTGCCGATCAAATTGGAAAACTTTGCCCCAATGGTTCACCGACAAGTTGCGCCATACCGCCAATGAAGCGCCCAGTGGACGTATGGACGAGGTGTGGCTTATCCAAAAACAGGGCGAAGCGTTGGCAAGCGATCTCCCCAGAATTGAACGACTGGCGCCCTATGTTCTTGGGGAATCCCTCACCGAACCCGGCCAGATCGAGCGGTTCGTAAGCGCCCACTACACCCCGGTGCCGTGGGTGGACGCTCTCATGGATGGCTGGAACGCCGTCGGCAATGCGCTCCGACTTCCCCAAGAGCGCTTCTTCAACGGCACCGAGACTCTCATCGTGCCCGGCGTCCCGATTTACTTCCTGCTCGCAGCTTTGGGGCTGTTTCTGGCGGCCCTGCGCCCCAGCCCTTTGCGGAGTTTCCATATTGCGTGGGGACTGGGACTGGCAGGCCTCTTCGCGGTCATCATTCTCACCGCGAACGTCAAGCCGCGGTTCCGGTTCGTGTTCGAGCCCTTCTACCCAATCTACATCGCTTTGGTTCTGGAATCGCTCTGGCTGCTGGCACCCCGTCGCGGTGCAAGCCAACGACACGGACCGGTTGCACTGGGGGACTAGGTCCTGGCCCCGGATGGCTAACTTTATTTCCCGGACTCCTCATTTTATTTCCCCGGCGCCCAATTTCAAATCCCGGAGACCTAATTTTATTTCCCGGAGGCCTTATTCAAGTTCCCGGCCGGCTAATTAAATTTCCCGAACGCCATTTTTCAGGTTCCGGCGAGCTTTTGCGAAGTTCCGGCGAGCTTATTTCAATTTCCGAATGGCTTATTTGATTTCCGGGAGACGCCTCTCGAGTTCTGGATGGCTAATTCGAAATGCCGGAGAGTCTATTTGGAATGGCGGCGGGCTAATCTCAGCTCGCGGAACCCGAATTGATTTCCCGGAAGCCTTGTTTTAGATGCTGGCCACCAATCTGAGTTCCCGGATGGCTAACCAGTTAGAGTGGGCGGGGACAAGGGTTGCCGGTCGGGGGTGGAGCGGAAGAATCTCACAGTAGAGTAGAGAAGGAAGCCACGGGATGAGAGGCACAAGGCCAATGAGCGCTGACTTCCTTCCCCCTCATCAAACCGGACTTGCAGATTTCCAGCAT
>JAYVTN010000126.1:0-4329 GCA_043788785.1 Spartobacteria bacterium
CCGGGCAGCTACCGGTGGTGCGGGTATGCGGAGGCGATTCTGGGCAAGGGGCTGGCGAGGGAAGGCATCAGGGCGGTGTGTGAGGCGCTCCATGGGGGACAACGGTTCACCCAGAAAGAGGCGCTGGCGGTCTATCGGCTCTTTCTTTACGAGGAAGGGCGCGAGGTGGCGGGCGGGCCTACCCCGGACGGGGACGTGGCCCGGCGGGCCGGGTTTTCGGAGGCGGAGGTGGACTCGGTGGTCCAAGCCAAGGGCCGGATGCCGATGGTCAAGGCGCTCCGGCACCGGTTGCGGTATCTGAGCGAGGGGATGGTGCTCGGAAGCCGAGGATATGTGGAGGAGTTCTTTGGCAAGAACCGAAGGCGGTTCGGGCCCCGGCGCAAGACCGGGGCCCGTGCGATGCGCGGGATCGATGCCGGGGACCTCTACACGGCGCGCGACTTCCGGAAGGGGGTTCCCTGCGCAATGAAGAAGAAGGAAAGTTGCCCCGATTCAACGCAGTAACGGCCCATAGTCGTAGTGGACTGAGTCCCCGTCCACCTTGCCGGTAAACAAACTGGGCTGCGTCTTGATGTTCTTATCGCTGCCTTGGGCGAATGAGAACATATGTGGGAAACGCGTGGGAGAGATAAAGGTGGATGGAATCGGTTGAATTAGGAGAGCCGTGTTTTACGCAGACCTCTCCCAAGTAACAACCCTTCGATGGACCTCCTAAATAACTACATTTGCAACTGCTCGAAAGGGAGCTGTTGAAACCCGACACCAAGGCCTGTTCTTTTCTGCCACAGAGCCCAGTAGAGCAGAGAAGGAAGCCACGGGATGAGAGGCACATGGCCAATGAAGATAAACGCAGAAGAGCTGATGTGAACAAAGAACCTGCCCGCAAAACGTCTGACTATCTGCGTCAATCTGCGACATCTGCGGACCCTCCAGCTCCGATCTGCGCGAAGGGCCTCTCTGAAGCCGATGAGCATGCCGACCGGCAGGCACGCACCCAAGGTCATCACGAAGCTGCTGAATCCCTTTCGTGTATTTCGTGTATTTCGTGCCTTTCGTGGTTAAAAAAAACCGTCTGAGGGCGCAGAAGAGCAAATGGCCGAGGGATAGGAGTAGGACGTGCATCGCGGAGCTCGACGCCAATGGTCTGGCAAGCCCTGCGTCCAACTCACCAAGTATCGGTGCGGAAGGGCGACGCTGGCAGGCCTTCCTTGTTGTAGAGATTGACCGGCGGCGTATTGGCCCAACCGTATCGGACCGCCACCGGTGCCGGAACCTCCTCGCACGAGACAAGGATTTGGTCCCCTTTGATGACGGCCTTGGCCCAAACAAACCGCTTGTCAGCGCCCGCAATTCCGAAGCCGGTCAATTCGGTGGATTCCTTAACCTCGGCGCCCGCAGGCCTCCATGGAGGAGTCCCTATGGTCAAGCCGCCGCCCACATTCTTAAACTTCACAGCGATCCGGTTGGCCTCCACGCGCATGGAGTCATAGGTGGGGCCAGAGAATACCAGCTTCTGCCCGTAAGCCACGTGCCTGGCAGCAAGCGCCAGCCGCAGACCGACATCGAGTTTGTCCTTGGGATGGATGTCGTTTGCGTTGCCAATGTCGATCGTCACGGCCATTCCGGTGTTCGGCAGGGCCAACGTCTTGCTCTGCGCCTCGCGGAGCCACGGCCATGCACCCTCGGAGGGCGTCACCGCAGGCGTTTGGTAATTCGCGAGTTGCACAAAGAGGAACGGGAAATCGCCCTGCCTCCATTTCTCGCGCCAATCGCTGATCATCCGGGGGAAAAGCACAGCGTATTCCTGGCCGGATTGCTGGTTGCCCGCATTGGCTTCGCCCTGGTACCAGATCGCCCCCTTGATGGCGTAGGGAATCAGCGGCGCGATCATCGCATTGTATAGATTAGCCGGAGCGTGGGGGCCCCCATCCTTGAACGGCGGCTTGGGCATGGGCTTTAAAGGCTTGGGCTCAGGCGGCAGCGGCTTTTTTCCAACGGTTGCCTGGGCAACTTCCTTCTTCCAGTCCACCAGCTTGGCCTTGAGGGGTTCGCCCACCTCCTCGTCCCATTTCGCTTTCGCCGCCTGGAACTCGGCTTGCATCTTTGGAAAGCTGACATCCGTCTGCCCTTGATCCGCCACCAATTTGGCGTGAGCTTGTAGATAGTGCGCCAGCTCCGGCGCCTTCTCCAACCCGCTCACACTCGTCCACGCTTGCGCCGGAGTCCCCCCCCAATATGTGCCGATCAACCCTACGGGCTGGTTGATGGAGCGTTGGATGTCGCGTCCAAAGAAATACGCAACGGCTGAAAACCTGGCACTGCTAGTCGGAGTGCAAACCTGCCATGTACCCAGCGGGCTATCGGGGGGAATCCCTGTGAGCTCTTTCTGCGGGGTCAGGGCCGTGCTCTTGGCCACGCAGAAAAGCCGAATCTGCGGTTCGTTGGCTGCGGCAACAGACTCCGGGCCTTTGTCCGCACCCCCGAGCCCGAATTCCATGTTCGATTGGCCCGATGCCACCCAAACGTCTCCGACAAGCACGTCGGAAACTTTCAATGTATTGGTTCCCTGGACGGTTAGGATTTGCGGTACGGGGAGCTTACCGCTGCCTTCCGTTGCAGGCAGGTCCACCCTCCAATTCCCCTCGGCATCGGCCTTGGTCTTGCGGGTCCCCTTCCCAAGGCTGACGGTGACTTCCTCCCCCGGCGCCCCCGTGCCCCACACGGGTATCTTGATGTTTCGCTGAAGCACCATGTGGTCGCCAAAGATGGCAGGCATCTTGATTTCAGCGGAGGCGGGCAGGATTCCCGCTAGCACTAGGGCGCAGCAGGCAGGCAGGCAAAGGCGGTGAGGTCGGGGGGACATACCGGGGTATATAGCCAAGGAGGAGTCCCTCTGCAACGCTGCGGTCACCATTGGGGAACCCGATGTGGGTCCCAGAACGCAGCCCGCAGCTTGAGGGTGCGGTAGATTGTCGTCCGGGGCCGAAGGTCCTCATGGGTCAATCTTTCTGTGGCACGGGCTCCGGGGACGACCGGCATGTTGCGATGCCGAACCAAACGACCATGGGCTGGAAGCCAATAAGGAGTCATCTTGTGAACCTCAAAAACCGAGTCGCAATCGTAACCGGCGGCAACAGCGGGATCGGCCAGGCCATCGGTGTGAAGGCTGATGTCAGCAAAGTGGACGAACTCAAAACATTGTTCGACACCGCCGTCCAGAAGTTCGGGCGCGTGGATATCATGGTCAACAATGCAGGGATTGAGACGCGAACCTCCGTACTCGACACCACAGAGGCCCAGTACGACCGGGTCCTTGCAATCAATCTCAAAAGCGCCTTCTTCGGAACCCAACTCGCCGCCCAGCAGATGATTCGGCAAGGAGGCAGCGGATGCATCATCAACATCAGCTCGGTCCATGAAGATTGGCCGATGCCTGGAAACACAGCCTATTGCCTTTCCAAAGGCGGAATGCGGATGCTGACCCGGACGGCGGGCGTAGAGCTAGCCCCGCACGGGATCCGGGTGGTGGGGGTCGGACCTGGGGCCGTGGCTACCCCGATCAATGTCGGCACCATGGCCGATCCGGGCCTGCTCAAACGGCTGAACGAATCCATCCCGCTGGGTCGTATGGCCCAGTCCGGGGAGATCGGCGCTCTCGTTGCCTTCCTGGCCAGTGACGCCGCCAGTTACATCACAGCCACGACCATCTTTGCCGACGGCGGAATAATGCACAGCAGCGCAGGCCTCTAACTCCACCGAACGTCGCCTTCCGAGCCGATCTTGGTCTCACGCAAAGACGCAAAGACGCCAAGATTTCCTCTGGCAGGCCATTTGCCACCCGAGGCATCCACCACCAATTTGCCGTTCTCATTCTCAATCATCTTTGCGTCTTGGCGTCTTGGCGTGAATCAAGACTCCAGCTCCACCGAAACCACAGAGCACACAGAGGCAATGGGTTGAGGGATTTTGTGTCTGAAAAATCGCCCCCCCCGTTGGGTGAATCATTGTTTGGAGTAATTCCAAACATAAGCCCTTCACTCTGTAGTTTCTGTGCGCTCTGTGGTGATTATGAATCGCCGTATTTAGGTTAAAGCGTGGTTTCTTGAAAACAGGACTGTTCCCCCGCCGCCCGCGACCGCGACCGCGCCCCTTCAACCTTCAACCTTACCTAACGTCGCCCCTTCATAATTCATAATTCATAATTCATAATTCAACCTTGCCTACGGTTCCCCCACCGTCGGCACTGCCACCACCGCTGCACGCGCCAGCACGGATCTGGTCAGCACTTCTTTCCCGCTGCTTCCGGGGTCGTACGCCATCCCGGTATAT
>JAYVTN010000127.1:0-6109 GCA_043788785.1 Spartobacteria bacterium
ACTACACACAGTTCGATAACGAATCCGATTGTGACAGCAGCTCCCCCGAGCATGGTCAGGAGATTGGACCGGCGGCGTTGTTCAGCCCGCAGGTCCAGAAGCATGATGATGAAAAGGAAAAGCACCATCACCGCGCCTGCGTAAACCAAGACTTGGATGACGGCGATGAAGTACGCGTCCAAGCCGACGAACAACGCGGCAAGACAGAGGAAGGACGCCACCAGGCTCAACGCGCTGGCGACGGGATTGCGGTTGACGATGACGGCGGCCCCGAAGGCCAACATCAGAAACGTGAATATCCAGAACAGGATCGGTGACATCAGGGGGAGCGGGTTATTTGTCTGGATTCCACTTGTGGATGAGGCCGTCGAAGACGCCGCCCAGCTCGTAGAGCTTCTCTTTGTCGTGGACCATCTCGGCGCGGTTGGTGCCTGTAATTGCGTAATCTTTGCGCAGGAAGATGGCCTGTTCCGGGCAGACTTCCTCGCACATGCCGCAGTAGATGCACCGGATCATGTCGATGTCGAACGCCACGGGGTATTTTTCTACCTTCGCGAACTTACTCTCGGCCGGCAGCTCTCCAGGTGTGATTTTGATCGCGCGCGGAGGGCATATGAATTCGCACAGTTGGCAAGCCACGCAACGCTCGCGACCGTGTCCGTCTTTGACCAGGGTCGGTGCGCCCCGGTAATGTTCCGGCATGTTCGCATCCCATTTCTCCTCGGGATACTGCATGACCACCTTGGTCTCGCCCTTGAGCATCCGCCTGAGGTGCTTGAAGGTAATGGCAAGGCCGGCAACGATGCTCGGCAGATAAATCTTCTCTGCGAATGTGAGCTTGGGACGTGGGACTATGTAAGCCATGGCGTTACTTGGTGAAGGCCAAGATTCCAGCGGTGAGGAAAATATTTACCAATGCGATTTCGAACAGATAGAGCCAGCCCAATTTCATGAGTTGGTCATAGCGGAAGCGGGGCAACGTCCAACGTACCCAGATGAAGAATACTAGGAGGACCGCCACCTTGGCAAAGAAAGCAGCAATATTGACGATCCCCCAAATAGGGGGCCAGAAACCGGTTCCAGAACCATCTGGAACAAAGGGCAGATGCCAACCTCCGAGGAAGAGCGCCACGATTAGAGCGGAACCCGCAATCATGGCCGTGTATTCGCCCAGGAAGAAGAGCGCGAATTTCATCGAGGAATACTCGGTGTGGTAACCGGCGACGAGCTCGGTTTCCGATTCCGGTAGGTCGAAGGGCAAACGGTTGGTCTCTGCGAACATCGAAATGGTGAACGTGATAAACGAGACGACCAAGGGGACAAATAGCCAGACTTCGCGCCAGTTCAGGTGGCCATCTGTGAAGGGCACCAAAAGCCAGCCTTCGTGGACTTGATAATTGACGATTGCAGAAAGGCTGGTTGACCCGGCCACCAGCAACACAGGTACCGCACTCAAGCCCATGCACAGCTCGTAGCTGATCATCTGGGACGTGCTGCGGATTCCGCCAAGGAAAGGATACTTGGAATTGGAGGACCACCCGGCCAGAACGATGCCATAAACGCTCACGCTGGAGATGGCGAACATGAAGAGGAGCCCCACGTTGATGTCGGCAACGATCATCTTTACGCCCATGAACTCGCTCCCGAAAGGGATTGCGCACAGTGTGATCAGGGCCGGCATCATCGAGAGGCAGGGCGCTAGCCAGAAATAAGGCTTATTGACGTGGCCTGGTGTGAAGTCTTCCTTGAGTAGGAATTTGACGGCGTCGGCGATGGGTTGTCCCAGTCCACCCAAGAATGGGGAAAAGTCTTTTTTGAATCCCAGCAGTGTAAGTGGGAATCCCGTGCGGTTCGGGCCCACCCGGTCTTGAATCAGTGCACTAACCCGGCGCTCAGCATAAACCGTATAGCTCACCATCGGCAGGACGACTACGAAGATGAGGAAGAGCGTCTTTGCCAGCGAAGTGGCCATCAAAAACCAAGGAATCGATTGGAAGAGTTCCATGGTAACGCGTTAGAGGGCCGCAACGGGTTGCACGGCGAGTTGCACTCCGAGGTCGCCAATCTTGCTGAGGCTCAGATTGGCCAAGATAGGATGCGCACTGGACATGGCTTTAAATACGTCCTCGATGGTTTCCAATCCGGACTTGGGATTGAGCCCGTCGTGGAGATCCCGCAAGATTTGCCAATCGTCCCGCGTCTGATCGGGTGGGGCAACAGCCCGATTGAGCCGTTGCAATCGACCATTGATATTAATCATTGAGCCGCGTTTTTCCACCCATGCACTGGAAGGCAGAACCACAGCGGCATGAGGCGTGGTCTGGTTGGGCAAGATGTCGATCGAGATGACACGACACCCCGCCAGATCCTCTGGGGTGAGGCCGATCCGGGTGGCGTCTTCGAAACAGATCAGTACTTTGATCGCACCGGTTTTGACCCCTTGAGCGATCGTAGCCAGATTGGATCCCGGTTTGCTGCCGGTTGTCTTAAGCAACTTGGCCCCGGAGATGTTGGGGTTGCGATCGGCTGGAATCATGATTCCGTCGGGTTGTCCCGCCCGAGGCACGACATCCACTAGATCCGTGCCGATAGCTTCCATCAACCGGACGCAAAGAAATGCTTCCTCATTGGTCATCCGGGCTGAAGCCAGGATGGCTACCGAATTCCTCCCATTGTCCTTAAGAATGGATATGGCTGCACCCAGCGCTTCACTCCAGGAGGCTGGTTTGCCGCCAACCAGCGGGGACTTGAGGCGGTCCGCGCGATCGATGTATTTGAAATTGAGTCTGTGGGAATCGGGCAGCCACACCCCGTTGACGTCATTGTTTTCCCGTGGCGTGATCCGGTAAATGGTGTTTTGCCGGGCTCCGACAGTGATATTGGCACCAAGTCCGTCATTCACGTCGATGGTCTTGGTTTCCTTAAGAAACCACACGCGCATCTTGAAACGGAAGTCGCTGGAGGTCAGTGCGCCCACGGGACAGATGTCGACAGTGTTGAGCGAGTAATTGCTGTCAAGGATGCGATCCGGATGGCACGCAATCGAAGAGAAACTGCCCCGGTCTACAAAGCCCAATACGTCGTCATTGGCCACTTCGCGCATGAATCGGATACAGCGCGAGCAAAGCACACAGCGTTCTGCGTCCAATGTGACCCGTGGCCCGAGTTCTACATTTTTCGGCTTCTTAACTTTGCGCTCCAAGAAACGCGACGAGGCGTTTCCGTATTCAACCGAGAATTCCTGGAGGCGGCATTCGCCAGCCTGATCGCAGATTGGACAATCCAGCGGGTGATTGATGAGGAGAAACTCCATGACTCCCTTGCGGCATTCCTGAACCATCGGCGAATCAGTGCGGATGGCCATCCCTTCGGATACATCCTGGGCGCAGGAGATTTGGGGGCGGGGGATCCAAGCGATCTCCGGTTTCCCGTCAGCCCCGAGGACCGGTTTACGGTCAGGCGTCATTTTTGGCGTACCAAGTTCAATCAGGCACATCCGGCAGTTACCCGGAGCGCTCAGCTTCGGATGATAGCAATAACGCGGAATGAATTTTTGAGCCTGCGAACAGGCCTCAATCACGCGGGTCCCTTTTGGGAACTGGAGCCAAACGCCATCGATTTGGACGTTAACCATCTGGACTTCACTGGGAGCGGCGGTGCTCATTCTGGATTGGGATAAGTTGGCCCCGAGGGTTATTTGGTGGCGGCCGGCGCCATGGTTTCCCGTCCGGTATCACGCGTGCCAGGAATGGTCGCGATGGGTTCTGGCTTCTCAAGTTCGGACGAGGTGTACTCGGGGGGCATTGGAGGAGGAGTCGGTTTTGAGGAGCGCGCCTTGAATTCGTCCGAGAACTTGGCAAGGAAGCTCTGAGTCGGCCAGGAACAGGCCTCGCCAAATGCGCAGATCGTCTTGCCCGCGATGTTGTCGGCTACGTTCTTGAGCACCTCCGGGTCGCGCTCGACTCCGCCGCCGGCCAAAAGGCGGTCAGTAATTTTCTTCATCCACAACGAGCCTTCCCGGCACGGCGTGCATTGCCCACAAGACTCGTGGGCATAGAACTCGTTGAGGTTATTGAGGGTCTCTACCATGTCCCGCGAATCATCCATTACCACCACCCCGCCGGACCCGGCCATCGAACCGCAGGCTGCCAATGTATCGAAATCCATGGGGATATCTTCCAAGGCGAGTTCCTTCTCCTTGAGCTTGAAAACTTCCCCGGCCCGCAACACTTTGGCCGAGGAGCCGCCTGGAATAACGGCCTTGAGCGTGCGTCCGGGTTTGAGGCCTCCGCAAACGTCATTGATAAGTTCTCCCATCGTGAGGCTGCCCACCTCCACCTCATAGTAGCCGGGACTTACCACGTCACCGCTCACACACAGAATCCGGGTACCGGTATTATTGGGTTTGCCCAGTTTGGCGTACTCTGCGCCGCCCATTGCGAGTATGTGCTTCACGTCGCAGAGGGTCTCCACGTTATTGACGATGGTCGGGCATTGATAGAGCCCCAGGACAGCCGGGAAATAGGGAGGCTTGATTCTAGGATACGCCCGTTTGCCTTCCAGGGATTCGATCAGCCCTGTTTCTTCCCCGCAGATATAAGCGCCAGCGCCACGGTGTACGTAGATCTCGCAATCGAAGCCTGAGCCAAGAATGTTCTGGCCTAACAAGCCCTTGCTGCGGGCCTCGGCCAACGCCTTCTCAAGGATTTTGGCGCCCTCGGGGAATTCGCCGCGGATATAGATATACGCAAGCTTGGCGTTTACCGCGAAGCAGGAGATGAGCATCCCCTCGAGGAGCTGATGGGGATCCTGATGGATGATGTAGCGGTCCTTGAATGTGCCGGGCTCGCTTTCATCGGCGTTACAAATCAGGTAGGTCGGCTTTGGACCGCCGGGTTTAATGAAGCTCCATTTGACCCCGCATGGGAAACCCGCACCGCCCCGCCCACGAAGGCCGCTTGTTTTGACTTCATTGACAATCTCTTCGGGCTTCATCCCCAGCGCCTTCCGGAGCTGGGCATAGCCGCCATCATTGAGATACGTTTCCAAGCTGTTGTCCCATCCTTCGCGATCGATATTCTTGAACACGATCCGCTTCTCACAGGGATGCGGAGTGCGAACCCGCAGCAAGGTGGCGTCCGAGAGTTTAAGGCTGAGCAAGCTCGCGGCCTCGCTCATGCGTACGTTCTCCTTGAAAAGGTCGTTGACCATGACCACGGGCGCCGATCCGCAACTAGCCAAACATTCAACAAACTCCACGGAGTACTTTCCATCGGCACTGACAGCGATTGGGTTGCCGTGGCCTGGATTGTGGACTTCCTGTTGAACTAACTTGCCCGGGGAATGGGAGTGTTCCTCATCACCATGGGAGTGGCCGTGGAAATCCGATTTCCATTTGGCCAGATCGATTCCGCCAGCTTTGGCGATTTGGTCGCGCAATTCGTAGCTGCCGGCCATCGCGCAGGAAAGTGTCCGGCAGACGCGCACGTGTGTGGTGCCTGCTGGCACACGACGAAACATCGGATAGAAGGTCACCAATTCCAGCACGTTGATAGGCTGGAGCTCGAGCTTCTGCGCAATCCAACTCACCGCTTCGTCTGAGATGAAGCCAAAATGCTCTTGCCAGAGGTGGAGTAGGGGAAGCGACGCGCTCCGTTTGGAGACCGGATAATGCGAAATCGCCTCGTCGATTTGGGCAAGGAGCTCGGGCGGGATCGTCATGTTAGTGAGTGGGTTCCTTGGTGCGTGCCGCAGGAGGGGGCATCTTCTTCAGCATCGGCACAGGCGAAATGAGTTTGTTGTCCACAAAATGCATCTCAATGGTTTGGCCATCCTGCTCGTAGTAATAGCGAACCAGTTCGACTTCCTTTTTCTGGGTTTCCAAGGGAATCACCTTGGTCTCCATTCGCTGGGGCTGGCCTAAAATGGATTCCACTTCCTTGGGGCTCACTCCGCTTCTGGGATGACCTTCGGCCGCCTGGTACTCGGCGTTCACAACGGCAATGTTGGCGTCGGTGATCCGCGGGCCGCAAGCAGGGAACGCCATCAGGACGCTCCCAACCCCCAAAATAAGGGTCATCGATCGCATTCTCCCATCACGAAATCGAGC
>JAYVTN010000128.1:0-3456 GCA_043788785.1 Spartobacteria bacterium
GCCACCCCCACGCGCATGCTGAGCTTTTCCACTTGTTGGAATTCCACACGGCACACCGATGGCCAAGCCATGATCCAGGAAATCCTGGATCTCGGGTTCGAGCGCGTGGAACTGGGGCACGGGATCCGTCTCTCGCTCATGGACGGCATCCAGAAGATGTTCGACCAGGGGCGGGTAACTTTCTCCAGCCTCCACAACTTCTGTCCGCTGCCCATTGAGATCACCCGGCCCTCGCCCGATTGCTACAAGCTCTCGTCCGAGGATCAACGGGAGAGGGATCGCGCCATGCGCCATTCCTTCCAGACCATTGACTACGCCTCCCGGCTTGGAGCTCCCTATGTCGTCCTCCATCTCGGACGCACCCCGCTGGAGGATTACACCTCCAAACTCGTTCAACTCGCCGAAGTCGGCATGATCCATTCGCGCGCTTTCGTTTCCACCAAACTCGAGTGTATCCGCAAACGTGAGCGTTCCGCACAAGCCCACCTTCAGCGGGCCAAGGATTGCTTGGACAGCCTTGCCGATTACGCGGCAAAGAAAAACGTGCGACTCGGTGTCGAGAGCCGTCACAGTTTTGAGGAGATCCCCAATGAGCGGGAAATGCTTGAGGTTCTTACCGAGTTCGACATCCCCCAAGTCGGCTACTGGCATGATTTCGGTCATGTCCAGGTTAAGCACAACCTCGGGTTCCTGGACCATGTGCAGTGGATGGAGCAGGTCGCCCCGCGGCTCATTGGTTGTCATCTCCACGATACCGTGTGGCCGGGCCGCGACCACATGGCCCCGTTCGCGGGCGACGTGGAATATGACAAACTCTTGGCATTGCTTCCCAAAGAGACCCTTTTTGTCTTCGAGATGAGTCCGCGGCGCACACGCGAGGAAATCCTCGAGGGACGCGCAAAGTGGATCGAGCGCTTCGGAGCTTGAGCAAAGAGCGCCTTCCATGAAGAAAGCGGCCCTGACGTTTCTCCAGGTTGCAATCACGGCAGCGATCCTCTGGCTGGTTTTCCGGGATCCCACCAAGCGGGCGGAGATGCTCAGTGCCCTCAAGACCGCAGATCCCGCATGGCTGCTGGCTGGGTTCCTAGCCTACGGCGTCGTCGAACTGCTCACCGGCATCCGTTGGCGACTGCTCTTGCGGGTCCAGGGGGTCCGTGTGGGCTGGGGCCGCCTTTCCCAGTTGCTCATGGTCGGGGTCTTCTTCAATTTCTTTATCCCGGGCGGAACCGGCGGGGATGTGGTCAAGACGTTTTACTTGCTTAAGGAGACCCCCGGCAAGGGCCCACAAGCGCTCCTCTCGGTGCTCTTCGACCGGATCATCGGTCTTTTCTCCTTGGTGGTTCTGGCAGCCATCTTTTCCTGTTGGCGCTGGGATTGGTTAACCGCCCACCCCGAGACCACCCGCTATGTTTGGATGGGGCTCGCGATTCTGGGGGCCAGTGTGGCTGGATTCGCCTTCTCCTTCGCTCTCAGCGGCTTGGGCTGGGTCCACCGGCTACCCCCACGTTTTCCGGCCCGTGACAAACTGGCTGACCTGGCGATGGCCTACAACCAATACGGCCGGGAATGGCCTACGACCTTGATGGCGCTCGGGATTTCCATCGGGGTGCATCTGGCTTATTTCACCACGTTCTATTGTGCCGGGCAGGCTCTGGCTGTGCCGGGGCGCCATCTACCGAGCTTGATGGATATGTGCACCGTGCTTCCAGTGGTCAACACCATCCTGAGCATGCCCATTAGCTTTGGCGGTATAGGCATCCGGGAAAAGCTCTTCGAAATTTTCCTGGGCAACCTCGCGGGCGTGAACAACGCCGTCGCCGTGGTTATCTCCTCCACAGGCTATGCCCTTACCTTGATCTGGGGCCTCGTGGGCGGCCTCCTCTATATCTTCTATCGCCCGTCGGAACATGCCAGACTGCGGGACATCAATGCCGAAGTTGCCTCGCTGGCTCATGCGGTAGCCGAATCCGAAATCGCTTCCGAGCAGCATCCCCCTTCCCCATGAGTGTACGCAAACCCGCGCGCCCATTCGTGACCACCAATTTCGCCCTCACCTGGGATGGGAAAGTGACCACGCGCAAACACACTCCCTCGGATTTTTCCTCCCCAAGGGATAAGTACCGCTTACAAGAAATCCGATCGACTGCCGATGGCATCCTCGCGGGTGTCCGTACAATCGCAGCCGATAACATGTCCATGGGCCTGCCCGCCCCGGAATTGCGGGCCCAACGCGTAGCCGGGGGGCGGAGCGAGTATCCCATCCGGATCTTGGTTTCCAACTCGGGCCGTATCTCCCCTGCCCTCCGCGTATTCCAAACCGGGTTCTCCCCGGTACTGGTATTCTCAACCACGCGGATGGGGGCTCGCACGCGGGCGGCCTTGGAGGCCCGAGCCACCGTGCACCTCAATGAAGGCGCCACGGTGGATCTACCAGCCATGATGGCCGTGCTGGGAACCCGCTACGGGATCAAGCGCCTGGCCTGCGAAGGCGGTCCCACCCTCTTTAGATCCCTGGTGCTGGCGGGACTGGTCGACGAAGTCCATTTGACGCTCTGCCCGAGAATCTTCGGCGGCCGCAACGCTCCTACCCTAACCGGGCTTGCCCGCGAGTTCCTGCCCGCTTCAGTGGGTTTGGAATTGCGGGCCATGGAGGTCATCGGGGACGAATGCTTCCTGCGCTATCGGGTAAAGCCTTGATCCAGGAAGGACGGATCCCCAGGTCATTGGTCATTGTCCCGGGCACACCGCATACATCTATCGGGTTAGTTGCCAGTCGACAGTTGTGGTCTGTATGTGAAGAGTCGCGCTCAATTCTTTCACCGTAAAACATCCGCCTGTGCATACCGGAAGCTCCATCCTCATCCACGCCCCACGCGAGCGGGTCTTCGACACCGTCAAAGACCTCAGCCGTTGGCCCGAAATGCTGCCCCATTACCGTTACGTCCGGCTTCTAGGCACCGAAGGTCAACGTTCTATTGTCAAGATGGCGGCGACCCGGGACGGGCTCCCGATTGCATGGGTGTCCGCCTACGAAGCCGATCCCAGTTCGCTGGAACTCCGGTTTGAACATCTGCGGGCATGGACCAAGGGCATGAAGGTGGTCTGGACGCTATCGCCCACCGAGGAGGGTACGCGCGTGGAAATTCTCCATGACCTCCAGTTCCGGTTCCCCCCACTGGCTTGGTTGGCTGAACCCATCTTGGGCGGGTTCTTCATCGAGAACATCGCCAATAAAACGTTGCGCGTTTTCAAGCAACTCATCGAAGCCAACGAAAGCTCCACCGCCAAGCCCTGATGCTCACCTCCCATATCCCCCCATCCCGATCCCGCAGGCGTGTGGTAATCACCGGCCTCGGCCCCATCACTTGCGCCGGCATCGGAAAGCGGGCCCTTTGGGAGAACATCCGCGCAAGCAAAGGCGGCATCTCCCGGATTAGCTGCTTTGACACCAGTGCC
>JAYVTN010000129.1:0-3457 GCA_043788785.1 Spartobacteria bacterium
ACCGGCTCCGCGGCAGTCCGCTTTCCCGGTAACGGTGGACCAGCTCCTCAATCTGTGCCGACGTGCGTCGGCGTTTGGGTCGGGCTTGCTTGCTCATGCCCCGCACTTTTTAAGAATCCGGGACTTACCGGTAGATGCAGATGCCTAGGCGGATACAAAAGCATTACATCGGCGGGGCGGCAGTCTACACGACCATCACACCGGCGGGGAGTGCTGCACTTCCGTCCGAAGTGCGGTATCTGCACCATGATCACCTGGGCAGCACCGAGGCGATCACCAATGAATTTGGCGGAGTGGTTGAGCGATTCTCCTTTGACGCGTTTGGCGCAAAGCGCAATGTGGATACTTGGAATGACCTGCCCTTGGGAACCGTTTCTCCAAGCAGTGTCACCAACCGGGGCTACACTTGGGGAGTGTTGCTAAGAACGAGCATAGCCGCTACCGTTGGCGGAACCACTGCCCTGGTTGGCGGTGGTAATTTCATCAATGGTGCCGTGAGTGCAGCGTTTGTGCATATATTTAACGACGAGCTAGCCGGGTTGACCCGAAAACAATGGATCAAAGAGGGCCGAACTGGCGGGAACTTTACCATTGCAGAGAACTCTGCTGCTGATGGATCCAAACCGTCGTACGAAGAGCCTGCCGCTGCCATTGGATTAGGTAAATACGCTGCGGTGTTTGATGCGGCAGCTGCAAAGTATAATGTAGATCCGAGACTGTTGAGTGCAATCGCCTTCATCGAAACGTCTCATGGATACTACGACGCTCTGGCGATGGGATCCGAAAAGTCCATCCTCCCGATGAACATCAATACGGCATACTGGGGGGATGCATTTGGGTCGCGAGCCCAGTTAAGAGATGCGGCATTCAACATATACGCTGGAGCGCGGGTGCTTTCCCTAATATCAAATAACGTCCCGCCGGGGACTTCAGTTGCTGGAATCGCGACACTTTACAACAACATCAACGCTACGAAAGTGAGCAATTATGGAGCGCGGGTCGCAAGCTTTCGCGCAAACCCTTTTGGACGATAACGGAACTCCGGTAGCCTAGATAATGAAACAAACCGCCCAATTAGCACTTATTCCTGCGCTTGTAGGGTCCCTAACCCTTTTGTGGATTGGGTTTCAAAACAATAATCAAGGTGAATTTTACGAGGTGGAGAGTGGTCTTGTGGATTGGAATTACTGTGGTCTAATCCTAACTCGCAGCTTTCTGATATTATTTGCCTCATCTTTTGCGATTATTGCCGTTTTGCGGTCTTTTATCCATCGAAGGTAGAGGGGACCCGATAAGTTACTTGGAATGATCTGCTACATTGGCGAAAAGAGGTGGCTTTCACGACGTATCCAGGCCCAGGTGGGAACCTGTGGGTTTCTGATCGGGTTTATGGGGACGATCACAGCAACCCCTTGGGTACAACAGTGCCCTTTGCTACCGGTTCAGTTGCCCATTTTCATACTCATCCCTATGGATATGCTTATCCCAGTCGCGGGCCAGGTCGAGATACTGGTGTTTTGAGCGCTGGGAAACTGAATGTTGTGGGCTACGTGATTAGTGATACCCATATCCGTCGCTATGATCCCGATGGGACGATCTATAAGGCCATTCCGCTAAGCAAACTAAGATGAACCTGGATCATATTAATTGGCAGCCGGATCTGGTTCAGGCCCTTTTCGGTGATGCCGGAGAAACCTTATCAGCTTTGATCTGCATGCTGTTTTGTATGATTTGGGCGATTTACATAGCTGTAAAAACGCCGAGGCGCCGCGATGGGCTGTCCAGAATATTGCTGGCTTCTGTAATTTGTGCGGTGACGGGATATGTAGTCGGAATACTTGCTGTTAGACGGTTGATCGGAATGTATTACGATTCCATCTTAGACGACCCTAGAGCATTTCCCACTCAGCTATTCTCGCTCCGGTTGCAGCTCATAGCATCATTGATCGGCACTGCGATTTGCCTGTTTTTGGCAAAGTATTACGCTTGGAAGCTTCGCCGATCACAAGGGCCCGTGTTAAAGGAGAAAAATGATATTCGTTAGCGCAATAATTTCCGTTGGAAATCGAGAGCGGGGAATCGGAGGAACCTTGTTGCGGACCAGGATCGTGCCGGGCAACGCTCCGGCCAGAACTGGAGACGATTCGGGCGCTGGTTCAAGCAGAACTGGCGGACTGTGCTGGCTGTCGTTGTAGCCATAGTGGTGACCGCACTGACATGGGGGGTCGGCAGTGCAATAATCGGGACTTCGACAGGGTTCTAGGCGAACATGGGAGTTATTACCGTTGCGGGGGGGCTGCCGAGGACCTGCCACAAGGTCGCAAACCACGACCCCCAGATGAAAAACTGCAGAAACATCATCAGCGACAACCGGAAAACAGGGGGGGATTTCTGCGTGGTCATAAGGAAAATCAGGTAAGGGCGACTCTTGCAGCCGACAACGCCCCCCAGGCGTTGGCAAGGCTAAAATCGCGGCGGACGGATCTCTCGCGGCCCATGGGATGGAAGCCCACGCCACATGGAGAACCGCGTGTTAGCCGCCCGCTTGGACCAATGGCGCTTGAGTGATTTCAACGCGGGCTCCTACCCCGATCCGGTCGAAGAGTTCGATCACGTCACAGGAGCGCATACGCACACACCCGTAACTGGCGGGCGTGCCGATCTTGTACTCCTCGGGTGTCCCATGGATGTAGATGGTCCGTCCGTAAGCGCGCCGGTTTTGCGGTTCCAACCCTTTGAGCCAGAGAATGCGGGTGACAATGGGGTCGCGTCCCGGGGCGTTGACCGCAACGATTTCGCCTGTGGGCCGGCGGCTCTTGAATTTCATGCCGAGCGGAGCGCCCTTGCCGATCTTCTTGGCGATCTCCAAGTGGCCCAACGGGGTCGAGCAACTGCCCGGCCCATCCCCAAGGCCGAACTTGGAGGTCGAGACCGCATATGTGGCAATCGGAGTTCCCCGTTCATAGACGACCATGCGCTGGTCGGCCGTACTAATCCGTACGGTGTGGATGCGATCCTTGGCGCAGGCAGCCAAAAACAAAAGGAGGCTCAGGGAGAGGAACCGGGCGATTTGCACGCGCGACGATAGCACATTCAGGGGGGAGCGAACCTGAAGATTTTGTCAACGGCAGGGTGCCCATTAGGTCCCTTTGGTCCCTTTGGTCCTTTAGGTCCTTTAGGTCCCTTTAGGTCCCTTTAGGTCCCTTTGATTTCCCGCCGGAAAAGGACATAAGGGACCTAAGGGACTAAAAGGACCTAAAAGACAGCAATGCTGGCGCATGGCCGGGCGGTGACGTGTCGTGGATGATCAAGCAATTTGAAGTCGAGCGGGCCCGGGTCGAGAAATGGAGCGGCCAATATCCCCAGTACTATCTAGCGCCCGGGGATAGAACCGGTTTGTTGCTCCAACTCCCGAATACGCGGTAGCTGGGGCAGGGAAATTGGTCCATGCACAAAG
>JAYVTN010000130.1:0-13758 GCA_043788785.1 Spartobacteria bacterium
ACTGTTCCCGCACACCTCCGGCGTGCCATCCTGTATTACGCCTTTCACCGGTGGGGTCGCAAAGCCTCGCCACCGGCTAATTTCTTGTATGCCTCCGGCTTTAGAATGCGTGAAATCGCGTAGGTTCTCAGGCTCAGAATTCTGTGCACTCATTGCGGCGGACTACCCTAGTGCGGGCCCCTTTTCCAGGCGGCGCCTTACCAAGATTTGACTACAATCCACGTGCTGGCCTGTCGCCCGTAGGAGGGGTCGGTAACGGTCATTGTTTGGCAAGGGGTTTCGACGGGTGCGGAAGGAGTCCGGCGAGCGGCTGATCGCGCTGCAGTTACTCGACGTGCCCGCGACGTTGAACGTGTCCTTGATTCCCCGAAGTCCCGCCCAAGGGTCGTCCTTGCGCGCCCCGCCCATGGTGATGGGGTCGGCGATAGCCGGGACTTGGCCCGAAATGCCGCACGAAACCACCGGCGGCTCGGAGAAGGACGGGAGAAAACTCACGGAACCCACACTTTGGCCCGGCTCAATCGCCTGCGAGGATTTTGCGCAGCTGCTCGCAGCGCTTCCGGAGAGTCACCCGGTTCATCTTGGTCTCCCGGGCGAGGATCGTGGGTTTGTTGTCGAAGCGGCTCAGTAAATGGCGGAGCGAGAGGGCCTCTAGCTCGTCGTGGATTTCCTTGTAGGTGGCCTCGGCGCCCAGCTTGTCATCTAGCCATGCGGCGAGAGCCGGTGCCAGGTGGCGTTCGGTTTGGCCGGTAACTCCCGGAAGATTGCCGCGCAAGATGCGGGGCAGATGTTGGGGTAGGATCGTCGCATCCGGAGTCACGGCCACCGCGTGTTCCAGCGCATTGCGCAATTCACGGACGTTGCCCGGCCAATCGTGCCGTTCCAAAAGCCGCAGCGTTTCCGGCGCTATCTCCATGGTGCGGCCCGGCGCGAACTGGGCGGCGAAATAACGGGCTAGGGCAGGGATGTCTTCGCGGCGCTCGCGCAATGCGGGCATTTCGATTTCCAGGACGTGCAGACGGTAGTAGAGGTCCTCACGGAATCGGCCCGCCTTGACCTCCTCGCGCAGGTCTTTGTTGGTGGCAATGATTAGACGGCAATCCACGCGGCGATCCTCGCGCCCACCGACCCGGTGGAAGGCACGCTCCTCAACAAAACGTAGAAGCTTGGCTTGAACGGCCAACGTAATGTCGCCGATCTCGTCCAGGAACAACGTGCCACCATCGGCGCGTTCGATGTGACCCGCCCGGCCCGCATTCGCTCCGGTGAACGCGTTCTTTTCGTGTCCGAACAATTCACTCTCCAGAAGGGTTTCTGGAAGGGCGCTGCAATGGAGGACGACAAACGGGCTGTCGCGCCGGGCGCTGTTGGAATGGATGATGCGGGCCGTGAGCGTCTTGCCGGTGCCGGTGGGCCCGGTTAGGAGGACAGGCGCTTCGCTGGCACAGGCATGGGCGATTTCTGCAAAGCTCTGCTGGAGCGCTGCGGCCCCGCCCACCAATAACGACATCGGCTCCAATTGGGTTGCGGGCTGGGCCTGCCGGGTGGCCAGCACCGTGCGCAGGGTCTCTTGGACTTCATGGAGATCCAAGGGTTTGACCAGGTACGCCGTGGCGCCCAATTTCCGGGCCGAAACCGCATTGTCCAGGCTCCCATGGGCGGTGATGATCACCACGGGGAGCGAGGGCGATAGAGCGCGCAGTTCCTTGAGGACTTCGAGTCCGCTCACATCGGGAAGTCCAATGTCGAGCACGGCGACGGCGAACTCTCCTGCACGGGCAGCGTCGAGGCCGCGTTTGCCCGAAAAACACAATTGGGCTTCATGCCCCATGCGCCGACAGATCGAGCCCAGGGTTGCAGCCAAAGCTTGTTCGTCTTCGATAATGAGAATGGGTTTCATTTGGGGGGCGCGGCTTATTGGTATTACGGATCGGTTTCTGGGCGGGGGAGTTCCAAGGTGACCATTGCCCCCCCGCCCGGGGCGTTACCCACACGGAGCGCGCCTCCATGGGCCTTGAGGATTTCCGAGGAAACGCTCAGCCCGATTCCCATGCCGCCTTCTTTTTCCGAGTAAAACAACTCCGCATACCGCAGCAAAGCACCCTGTGAAAATCCCGGTCCCGTGTCGCGGAAAGCTAGGCGGGTGACGCAGCCTTCCGTTCCGATAATCTCGAGGTGGCCTCCGTTCGGCATCGCTTGTATTGCGTTGAGCACGATGTTGCTGAGGGCTTGGGATAAGCGGCGGCTATCGACCGACACGACGAGGTTTTCCGGGACACTTTCGGCAATCGTAACTCCGGCATGGCGGGCTAGCGCGCTGTGGGTCTGCACGATGGCGGCCAGCAAATTTCCAAGCACGGCGCGGGAAACGTTCGGTGGGGCAGGCCGGGCTAGGAACATCCATTGGTTGACGAGTCCCTCGATACGCACAGCCTCCGAGAGGAGCACAGGCGCCGCTTCGCCTGCAAGGGCCGCCACCTCCGCAGGCTCGGCTTCATTGAGCATCTGCGCATGGAGCCGGATGGTTGAGAGTGGGTTGTGGATTTCGTGGGCGAGTCCTGTGGCCATCCGGCCCAAGATCGCGAAGCGTTCGGCTTCGGTGCGTCGCTCGCGTTCCTCGGCAAGTTGCGCCCGGGTCGCCAGGTAAGCACGGGCGACCTGCCCGATTTCGTCGCCTCGTTCGGCCCCGGGCAACGAGGGCTCGGGATCGGTCTCGATTTGAGGCAGGCGGGCGCTGAGTTGTTGCAATGGCCTGACCACGCCCCGGGTGATGCTCCAGGCCAGCGCCAGCGAGAGCAGCCAAAAAGCTCCCAGCACGGCACGCGTGGCCGGGGCCAAGAGGAAAAGAAGCCCGTGCTCGCCTGGACGCACCAAGATCATGGTGACCCCAGGCTCAAGAGGCATGGCGATGGCCTCCGTGTTGCCTGCCAGTTCCACAATGCCCTGCTCCGGACTGAGTGCCCAGAGCGGACCGGACAGCGTGTTGTCGGCAAGCGGGACAAACACTCCGTTCTCTTTCCGGAAAAACATACGCATTCCCAGCACGTGCCCTAAGGATTCGGCCATCCGTTCACTGGGGGGTAAACGGGCGCTTTTGATGAATTCGGCGTTCGTGCGTGCGAGGGCCTGGAACACGTGAGCCGCTTCTTGGCGGGCGACGGCTTGAAGCCACGATACAAGGATCAACGATCCCACAGCCACAAACAGCACGATTGGGAGCGCAATACGGAACCACAGGCCGCTGGAGGGACGGAGTGCCATGAAAAGGGGATAGTTTGTATACTTCAACAAACCCACCGCGAGGCTAATCCGTTTTCCAGGCCCGGCCGGAGTCGGGTTTTCCCGCACGAACGGCCGTCCTGTACCGGTTTCAGCTCAAGGGCAGCCGTGACGTGTGCCGGGATCCGGCGTGGAGCACGTCCTTCCGCAAACGGCCGGTTTGGCGGACGTTCATCCCGAAGGCAGGCCTGGGCGCCGTGGAGAACCGCCAGGAGGAAGCCAAGAAGACCGCTCTCAACGTTGCCGTCTCCGCCCTCAACCATTTAACGGCTTCCTTCGTCCTCGTCCTCGGTTTGCGGCTCTCAAGAACGGGGGCGGAATGACGATGGATAGAAGAAACGCGCACACCTAGGGATACAAAGTGTCCATTCACGCTGGGATTGGGATAACGGGTATCCACGTTGGAGAACCGTGGGCGGGCGGGGAAGGTCCGGTTTGGTCCTTTCCCCTCTGGAGAGGGCAGACGCTCCTTGGCTTGGCACGCAGGGTGCTAACAGACTGGACGCAACCCTCCACCAAGAACAAATGTCCTTATTTCGTATGAAGAAATCACCCCTCGTGCTGCTCCCGCTCATGCTGACCTCCCTCCTCGGGGTCCAAGCTCAAGAGCCAACCGTGACGCGTCTTCCGGAGACCTCCGTTACCGGGTTCGAATCGGTTCTCAGCGAATCCACACCCATCGGCAGCACGCGTCGTCCTGAATGGACCAGCGCCCGACGCTTTACCAACACCCGGGTCTACATCCAGCAGGAACCTTGGGAAGTGGGCGTCGAGAGCTGGTGGCGGATCAAGCACCATCGGGATGGAACGGTGTCCAACCGGCTCTTGGAGGAAGTAGAAATCGGGCTGCCCTATCGCATGCAGTTGGACCTCTACACGGATATCGAAGGGGACAACAACGCGAGATTCCATTACCAAAGTTTTAATGTGGAGCTGCGCTGGGCACTGGCCGACTGGGGCCAGATCTGGGGTAACCCAACCTTTTACGGCGAATATAAGTTCGCCGATTCCCATTGGGCTCCGGATGTCTACGAGTTCAAGGTCCTGTTCGGGGACGAGTTCGCCAAGCGTTGGCATTGGGGTGTGAATTTTGTCTGGGAAGCCGAGGTGGGCGGTGAGCGCGAGCAAGAGTTCCAGGTCACTGGGGGGCTCAGCTATACGGTGATCGATAGCAAGTTCGGCGTCGGTGTTGAATTCCTGTACGATAGATCCACGGTCGCCTCGGGGCGCGGGGATGACTCCAATTCTTTGAACATCGGGCCCAGTCTCCAGTTCCGTCCCACGGAGCGGCTCCACGTGGATCTTACCTGCATGTTCGGTACCAACGCGGATGCCGATAAGCAGGTCGGCTATATCGTGGTCGGCTATGAACTGGGGAGCGCCAAAGGCAAATCCGGACGCACCTACACGCCAGTGGCCGGCCAGCACAACTAGGCGACCGCGCCGCTGGAATCCGTATGAGTTGTTCGTCCACTCTGCTCGCCCCGGGATTGCCTTTCCGGGCACACGCTTCATAATCAGGGCTCACGTCATGCTGTCACGCAACGCATTGCTGTTTTCATTGGTGCTTCACGGCTCCACCTTGGCGTTTGTGGGCAGTGGGACGCATCCGTCCCTGGCAGAGTCGGTTCCCGATAAACCTGGGCTTACGGTGGCTGTTGGCGCCGAAGCTCCCGGCACCTTGTTGGCTGATAATGACCCGGTATCGCCTCCGCAATCCGAGCCGCCGACACTGCCGGTTCCGGCTATTGTGTTGCCACCGGAAGTCTCAAATGCGGCCCCCCCCTCCCAGACCCCGGGCCTTGAGGGGCCTGCGACGGTTGACCACACGGAGAATGCACGTGTCGATCGCCAACGCACGCCCCGGGCTGTCCGTGGCGCTCCCGGCCGGGCCGGTTCGGGCACCGGGGCTCTGAGGGCGGGAGTTGGCGGAAATAGCCGGGGTTATGTGCCTCCTAATTTCCGGACCCGGAACACTCCTGCGTATCCGCTTGCGGCCAGGGCGCAGCGGATGGAAGGCGCCGTAGTTCTCCTGGTGAGTGTGGATACTGCCGGCCGGGTCACCCGGGTGGGGCTTCAGCGTAGTAGCGGCCACGCCCTTCTGGACGCGGTCGCCATGGAGGCGGTCCGATCCTGGCGCTTCGATCCCGCACGCCAGGATGGACTGCCGGTGCCCGCTTCGGTGGAAGTGCCGGTCAGGTTCCGTTTCAGTTGAGTGACAGGATTCAAACGGGGTCCTGCCCGGTGGTATCTTTGACAGGATTGCCGGGATTTTCGGGATGTGCTTTTCGGATTTGGAGTCCGTGAACAATCCGGGCCACAAATCCTGCCCAGCTTTCGCCCGATCAGCACGCGGGGACCGCGCCCTCCCGGTTCCAGCTCACTTCCAAATAGAGTACCCGTCCCGTACCCGTTCCTTTGTGGGAGGACAGCCCGGACCGAGGTTTCGCCTGATCGGCACGCGGGCGGCCCTGCCCCGGTACCGGTCCCTTTGTGGGAGGCGGACCACCGGCCTCGCGTCCGCCCGACTCCCTCGCGGGTCGCCACGCCAGGTCCACCCCGGGCGGCTCCCCCGCAGATTCATTCTGTCCTTTAGTCCGTCCGTTTACAGCACCACCTTGAAGATCTACCCGGGGGGCGGTTCGCATCCGTGCGGTTATGCACGCATGAATACGGATGCCACACTAAATGTCTGCTGATTGCGGCGAACTACACTAGGGTGCCCGCTTTCCGGGAGGGTTCCCCGGACCCCAGGTTCCGCCCCGTCAGCACGAGGGGGGACTGGGAGCAGGCTTGTAGTCCCAAGCAGAGGCGGAGGTGTGGCAGGGGTGGAGTGCCGGACCCAATCCCCGGTGTTCCGCTGACGGCGAGATTTCGGCCTTGCCCTCTCCCGGTTGCTTGCCCCCAGCTCCGTAATCCTACGAATCCGGCAGATCCTGCAAATCCGGTCAAAACGCCCCGGACGATTCCGATCGAATGCTGTTTTTGACAGGATCGCCGGGATCACCGGGGATGTGCTTTCCAGATTGAGATGCCGTGAATGATCCCGGCCTCAAATCCTGCACATATTGCAAATCCTGTCAAAAAGCAGCCAGGCTTCCGGTCAGTCCCAGCCTGACATCCTGTCAATGCTGCGCGGGGTCGGGCGTCCCTTAGCCTTGCTCCTGGGCCACCCAGTCAATGGCAAAGCGCACCATCTCGCCCGCATCCCGGAACCCAAGCTTGTCCTTGATGTGGGCACGGTGTGTTTCGATGGTTTTTACGCTCAGATGGAGTTCGTTGGAGATTTCACGGGTCCCGAAGCCCTTGCCCAGCAACTGGAGAACCTCCAGTTCGCGGTCAGAAAGTTTGTCCACCGGAGAGCCCATCCCACCTTCCAGGGATTGGATTGCCTTGAAGACTAAGCGCTCGCTGAAGCGCGGACTGACATAAATGTCGCCTTTGAGGACCTTCCGGAGCGCCGTGAGTACCTGGGTCATGGCTTCGGCTTTCATCACGTACCCTTTGGCGCCCGCCCTCAGGGCCCGTAGCGCATAGAGGCTCTCGTCATGCATGGAGAGGATCAGTACGGGGAGGCGCGGTTGCTCGGCGCGCATCAGCTTGATAAGCTCGATTCCGTTGGTGCCCTGTAGGGAGATATCCAAGAGCGCCACGTCGGGTTTGAGGCGCCGCATGGCATCCAGAGCTCCCGGCGCGCTTTCGGCTTCTCCGCAGACCGTCAGTTCCTCTTCGGCTGCGATCAGGGCTGCGATCCCGTGCCGGAACACTGGATGGTCATCGACGATGAGGATCTGGCTCTTCTTAACGGATTTTCCGATTGTGGGCGGTGGTTCTTGGAGTTGCGGCGTCATGGGATTGAAGAATGTGGATGTGGAAGTGGAACTGACCTTTTGGAGCAAAATGGGTGCGACTGAATGGATGAGCGGAGTGGGCCCTTGGATGGCCGACTGTAACCCCCAAGCTTTGTTTAGGGGAGCAAATCCGATTTGGGCCCGATGCAGCAAGCGTGTCCTTATCGGGGGACTCCCTGATCCGGACATAGCTCCCGGAGGGCCGACCCGGCGGTTTTTGGAAATTTGAGGCCCCCCAGCGACCGTTCGGCCGCCCGCGGACGATTTACTAGTGGGTGAGCGTGGACCGGAGTTTGGCCGGGTGGCCGTGCCCACAATAACAGGTGCGAGAGGAGGGTGCCACGGGAGCATTTACAAATGAAAAGTTTCAATCCGATCATCATGGGAATAGGGCTAACCTCTGGGGGTCGGCCGGAGTCTTGGCCCAGTCCGGTCTCCACGAGCAGACGCGGACGGCCCAGAAACCCTCGGGCGCACAGGAGAAACACCCCGCGGACGAGGGCCTTACTTAAAGCGGCCGCGATAGGGGGAATGGCGGAGGTGCGTCTGGGCGAGTTGGCGCGGGAAAAAGCCGGCAGCGCCCGGGTCAAGGCGTTTGGAGCGCGGATGGTCGAGGACCATTCGCGGGCCAACACGGAGTTGAAGGCCGTGGCGCTCCCTACAGACCCCGAACTGAATGCCTTTGCCGAACGTACGCTGGGCACGTTGCGCCACCATCTCCAAGAAATCGAGACGGTGGCCAGGTCCGAAACTTTCTCCCCCCAAGCCCGTTCAGGGGGGGCCTAAGGGAGGCTTTAGGGGGAGATTGGGTCAAAGAAGAAAACAAAAAAAACAAACAGACAGTTTATGGAAGGCATCGAGGAGGTGCGCCAACTCAGTGACAAACGCCTGTTCTGGTGGGCCCAGCTCCTAGGCAAGACCGAGGAATGGGAGGCCGAGATTTACGAGCAGATCGTTGACGAACGCATCGCTTGGCGCAGCGTGACCGGGGCCCCGAATTCCGGGGTGGTCGCGTTTGTGCCTTTGGATGAGATGCGCACCCAGGTTAACCTCTCCATTAGTTACCAGCCGGAGGGAGCCGTCGAAAAGATCGGCGACGCGCTTGGCTTGGTGTCCTCGCGCGTGGATGGCGACCTACATCGGTTTAAGGAGTTCATTGAGGAGCGGCGCCTTCGAATCGGGTCGGCCGCAAGGTTTCAGGCGCTGATTGCCAGACAATGATTTTCCGCTAGGCGACTCCTTGTCGAATCCATGGATATGGGCCTTTGGAGAAGTCATGGAGACCGTACCCTTAGGCTATGCCCAAAGAAGGCGGGGATCGCCTCAGTTGGGCGCTGGAGCGAAGCGCTGGTGAATTTTGCTCGATAGCGATTGATAGGGCCCAGATGGTAGGCGAGTGCGAAGCCAACGAGTGATTCCGCAGGTGAGTTTAGCCGCTGAATGGACGCCCGAGTTGCGGGAGACGTTGGAAAGAGCAGCGCTCGGTGATTTCATTAAAAGCCGCCGCTGGTTTGGTGCTGACCTTCAAGATAAGAATGACCTCTCGATCAGCGCCCTGATCGAACTAGGTGCCGGGTGGTCAGATCCGCGGTTGCTGGTCGCTTCAGTAGCCAACCAAGAGTGGTATCTCATTCCGGTCCAATTTGCAGCAGGCCCATCGGCACAGGGCATTTTGGCAAGCGCCCCCGAGGCTGTGATTGCCCAATTGAATGGCGGCGCAATCGTTTATGACGCGCTCTGGAATCCAGTATTCCGGGACTGGGTTCTCCAATTTATTGCGACCGCCGATTCCAAGAAGCTTTCACATGGGTATCTGGGAGCGACTCGGGAAGGCGAGCCACTCCAAGTCCAGCTCGGCAGCACCTTGGTCAACGCGGATCACACCAACAGTGCGGTCGTTTTTGGAAACCGGTATTTCTTCAAGCTTTACCGGAAGATCGAAGCGGGCCCGCATCCGGAGGTAGTTCTCTCAAGACATCTTTCAGGACCGGGAGGGTTTGGACACACGCCTGCGCTGGCCGGGTCGATCCAAATGGAGGATTCGTCCGGAGTTTGGACGTTGGGGGCGCTTTTTGGGTTTGTAGAAAACCAAGGGGACGCATGGCTTCAGGTCCAGGATCGTTTAGGCAGGTATTTGGCTGGGCCCGCATCGAAAGGCTCTGAGCTCCCGTGGTTGGAGTCGGCCCGTGCACTGGGGCGGGTTACCGGAGGATTTCATCGAGCTTTTGAACAAGCGGGGACTGAGCCTGTCACGCAGGAGTGGTTGAGGGCACTCGACCAAAGGCTACAATCCGCAGCAGTGGCGAGCCTTGCCCGGTTGAAGGGTGCTATGGAAGGACTTGAAGTATCAGCCCGGGTCTTGGCTGGGCGGATCCTCGAAAACGAGCATCGACTGAAAGCGCTGCTACAGGGTGTGCTGGAGTGCCGGGGGGACTTCGCCCGGATTTGGATCCATGGCGATTATCACCTTGGACAAGTCCTCACCACAGCAGGGGATTTTGCGATTATTGACTTGGAAGGAGAACCACGCCGCCCGCAGGTGGAGCGTTTGGAGAAACGATGCGCGCTAGTGGATGTAGCGGGAATGTTGCGCAGCTTCCATTACGCGGCCTCGGCCGCTGTCTGCTCACACGGCTCCGTTTTTACCCCCAAAGCAAGGCTCTGGATGCAAGCGGCTTCCGAGCAGTTCATGAGCGGCTACACGGAGACAGTAGAAGGAGCGACGTTTATGCCAGGGAACCTGGGCGATTTCACACGCTTGCTCGGGGTATTCTTGGTAGAGAAGGCGCTATATGAGGTTGATTATGAGCGGAGATATCGGCCAGACATGGTCGTTGTGCCATTGGAGGGCCTCTGCGATCTGCTCGAAAGATAAACTGGGCAAAGGGCGGGCAAAGGTGGCCTGCGACAGGATTGCCGGGATTTGCGGCATGTGGAAGCGTCCGGAACTCCTTGGTTTCGGATCGCGGCATGGCGACGGGGGGAGTCTCTGCTCCGCCGAGGACCAGTGGCAGCATGGATGCAAAAAGCGCAGCTAAGAGAAATTTCATGGGTAATAAGGCGAACGGCAACAGCCTGCGTTTAGATAGGCCCAAGGCAAACCCCCGGGTGCCGACATCCCTTCTTCGTGGCCCAGGCATTCAGTGGCCGTGCAGTTTATCCGGGGTCTTTCTAGCCTCATAGAACGCAAAGGTATTTTCGGCTGCCAGCACTCCTTCTGTTTCGGGTAGTTTCAAAGCACTGAGCGAGGACGATGACGATTAAGAGAAGGTGTTCTCTGCGTTCTTTGAGGCCAACCCCTATGCCGACCCCCGCACCCGGACCGCAGCCAAGGCAGTGTTTCTAGCCTCATAGAACGCATAGAACGCAAAGACCTTTCGGCTGCCAGCACTCCTTCTGTGTTCTCTGCGTTCTTTGAGGCCAGCCCCACCTCATTAATACGTATTTGTCCAAACAAACTTCCGGATTTGAAATTTGTAGGCTCCAAAGTTGACCAGGATGCCATGCTCGATGTTCGTAGCTTTCAGATACCCGAGGATTTGGGCTTCATGTTCAGGTGCCAGGGTTTTTGAGGCTTTGATTTCGATCAGGAGAAGGCCGCTAACCAAGAGGTCCGCAATGTAATTCCCCAAGAGTGTGCCATCTTCATCATACACTTCAATCGGGTGTTGTTGCTCCACCGGCAGCCCGGCTTTTCTCAGGCGATTGACCAGCGCATTTTCGTACACCTTCTCGAGATGCCCGTGGCCGTGGAACAAATGGATTTCATATGCCGTTTGGCGGACTTGCTGGCAAAGGATCGCGATATTCATGACCACGCTTTGCCTTCAAATCGTGGGTCGCCCCGACAGCAGCTGTAAGCATTTGTGCCCTGCGTTCTTAGAGGTGCCGTATGCAGTCGGCTATTTTTAACTGCAGAGGTGGCAGAGATAGGAGCAGGTACGTCCTAAACCTAGATACGTCGATTCAGGATCACCACAGAGGCACAGAGACCACAGAGTGAGGAACTTATTGTGGAAATACTCCGAACGATGAATCATCCAACGGGTGTAAATTTTTCAGACACACTCGCAACTCATTGCCTCCGGTGGGGGAGGCTTTGCGACCCCACCGGTGAAAGGCGTAATAGAAGGTGGCATCGCTCCCCACGAAAACATCCCACCTTGTCCCATGGCAATGCTGGCGAACCCCATACTCCATGATTACTTGTGTATTCTCTGCGTTCTTTGAGCCCGCACTCAGACCAATGGCAGGCAGTCTTTCTAGCCTCATAGAACGCATAGAACGCAAAGGCCTTTCGGCAGCCTGCCATTCCATCTGTGTTCTCTGCGTTCTTTGAGGCCAACCCCTGTGCCGACCCCCGCACCCGGACCGCAGCCAAGGCAGTCTTTCTAGCCTCATAGAACGCATAGACCTTTCGGCAGCCTGCCATTCCATCTGTGTTCTCTGCGTTCTTTGAGGCCAGCTCCACCTCATAGATACGTATTTCGGCGAACTACACTAGTGCCATTCCGTCCAGCCGCTTCCTCCACTCTCCTCCATCGGAGCGGAGGGACCCGCGCCAACAGACCAGACTCAAGGTACGCTCAAAGGCGATCGGATGCAGCTTTGAGCCGCTCGTAGACTGCATCAAGCGCTTCCGGGAAGACCCGGGTATCCGCGAGCACGGGCATGAAATTGTTGTCGCCCTCCCAACGAGGGACAATATGCAGGTGCAGGTGATCGACCACTCCAGCCCCTGCGCATTTGCCCAAGTTGAGTCCGACATTGAACCCTTGAGCCCCGACCACTTCGCGCAACAACTCTTGGGCGTGACTGGCTAGGCTCCAGAGCTCGAGGATCTCGCCTTCCACAAGGTCCGGGAGTTGCCCCACTTTCCGGTACGGCACCGCCATCATGTGTCCGACTGCGTACGGAAAACGGTTCATCATCAAGAAGGTGTTCTTGCGACGGGCGACAACCAGATGCGCCTTGTCATCGATGGCTTGTCCGGCTTCGAGCAGGAAATCGGAGGTGCCGTTCTGTTTAAAGTATTCCACCCGCCACGGCGCCCAGATCGCAGAAATGTCCATGGCTCTAATTGGCAGCGGGATCGGGTTGCGTCGAGTTTTTGCCTTCAGCGGGTGCCGCAGGTAAGGATTGCAGCAACAAGTAGGCGCTCGATTTGCCCGGAATGCGCCCAGTTGCGGCGACGCTCTGGAAACCGGGTAAATGCTCTTTTCGCGCGGTGAACACGTTTTCCGGGATCAGCAGCCAATCAATTTGGCTACGGCCGACAGGGGACATGATCTGGTCGATGTGGGTGAAATGCGTCTGGTCGCTGTACATCAGCATGCCTTCGTCCTTGCCTGTTACCACAGCCAGATGACCACCGTGGACGGCTGCCATTTGTGCCGCGTGGTTCCCGAATGCGACTAGCGCGTTCTGCCGGGTTCGAAAGCTTTCCCAAATATCCATCCCGGCATAAATGGAGCTGAAGAGAAAGGCTAAGCCCAAAGAGACTCGCAGCAGGGTCCCGGTTTGGAACCGGCTGATTTGGTGAGGTAAATCTCTGGCGACCGCTGCCAGAAGAAGGCAAAGCGGAGGAATGACTGGCAGGATCCGGTCGAAGCGCTTGGAGGGAATCGCTGACATGAGCACGAGGCCGCCCATTGCCCAGCAGACTAGCCACAGGATCACGGGGTCAGCTGTGAGGCGCGCCCGCACGGGCTTTGCCGCCATGGAAGCCACCAGAAGTAACCCCCAGGGCTGCCAGCGCAGCAGGATCAACCCTACGTAGAAAATCGGATTCCGCGGCTGGTGGACGGCATTCTCCCCGGTACTGAAACGCCCGAGGAATTCCCGGAGCACCACTTGGTCATAGAACTCCTGACTTAAATAAATGCCGGTCCCGGCCCACACACCGAAGACCAGCAAAGGCGTCAGCCATGGCCAGAACCCGCTCCAGGAGTGATTGGGGATTTGGAAACGTCGGGCGCACACGGCGTAGGCGACCAGGCCCGGCAGCAAAAAGACGTAAGTGATGGGCCCCTTGATGAGCATGGAGATTAGAACGGAGAAGAAGAGCAACCAGCGATCACCCGGGTGCCACGGTTGGGCGATGCGGACGCGTTCCAGAACCAGCCAACCGCTCAGGACGATGGTTGCTGTCAGGAGCATGTCGGTACGCACCAGGGAGGCAATGCGCGGAGTGAACACCGTGAGTCCGAAAGCGGCACAGGCCAAGATGCCTCCGAGACGATTCCCGAAGAAGACGTTCCCGGATCGCCAGAGCAGCCATAGAACGAAGGCGGTGCCTGCCAGCGACGGTATGCGCCACGCACCATCCCACCAATGGCTGCCCATGAGCTCGTAAAGGCCTGCGGAAACCCAACCGGCAAGCGGGGGTTTGGTCGCAATCCGTCCGGTCGGCGTATGTTGGAACCACCAGTGGCCTTCCTTCACCATTTCGAAAGAGGTGTAGGCTTGTTTGGCTTGGTCGTAGTTGTCCAAATGCCAAGGCAGGTTGCGCGTGCAGCACAGGAGCGCGATGGCCACAAGGATGGCGATGGACAGGGTGCGTGAAATCTTCGGCAACTCGGGAGGAATCATGCTGGCGTGAGGCCGAGTTCCTTAATCACCACCGCAG
>JAYVTN010000131.1:0-3474 GCA_043788785.1 Spartobacteria bacterium
TGAGCGCAGAATTGCGAGCCGGGAAGTATCGGGCTTGGCCACTTAAGCGGGCATGGATGATCAAGGAGAACGGAACGAAACGGCACTTGGGAATCCCGACCGTGCTGTCCATACAGGATAGCGTTCCCTACTCTCTGCATAAGGAGCCGCCGTGTGCCATTCCTCTGTAGCGGGTGGCGATCGGGATTGGCCTGAATGCTCCGAACAGCTTCTCTTGCGGCTCGCTCGAAGCCTGATCCCAGGCCCGGTTGTCTACGCTCATAAAAAATAACTGTCTCCGAGAATTCGATCTCGGCCTGAGAGTCGATGATAACCGCCTTCACTGCTGAAGTCGGTCACGAATGCTGCGGAAAACCTCATTTGCCGGTCGGCCTTGGGCAGTGCCTTCGTGGATGCGTTTCAAGCGGTCGCTTACTTCAGCAGACCAAGCCTCCTCAACGCTTGATTCGACCGGCTCCAGGCTACGCAAAAGGGTTTGCGCCAGGTGTGCACGGTCGTTCTCAGGTCTGTCCCGCCCCGATGACCGCGGCCGCAAGACGGGCGGCTCAATTTCAGACCCGAATGCCTAAGCCGGAGACCCGGGTGTCCTAATTTGAATACTGGGAGTCTTAACTGGAGTCCTAGCGGTCCTAATTTTGGACCGAATTGGGAGCAAAGGGGCGGGACTGTAAGGCGAGCCGTAGGCATCACGGGATGTGGCATTGGTTTCCTCCAGGAACCGCAGCCATAGGCGCTAACTTGGGTGCGCCTTCAACAGGCTTTAGCATGCAACCCGCGGCGCCTACGGGATAGAAGGTAATGGGTCCATGCGCGTTCGGGGGCTGGAAGGCCGTGCCACATAGCCATGTGGGGGGGCGCTTGGGCTGGATCAGGCGCTGCGGAACGGGGGGAGGCTTGGCTGGCCGACCGATCCGAAGCCCGCAAAAGATGCTTGTCCCCGGCAACACTTTGGGGCACAGCAGAGCGCTCTCGGCGCGCGGTGCGCCTTGAGCCTCACCGTAAAACCAACTCCTTCTCATGAGCACCCATACTTTCCCTAAACTTCATAACGCCATGTGGCCTGGCCTCGTCGGCAAAACTCCTGACACGGAGGAATCTCCGATCAGCTTGGACCAGATGCTCGAATTCACGGCCAACGCGTCGGTCGACGGGCAGAAATTCGAAGGCGTGGACATCTTCCTCTTCGAGCCGCACATCAATATCGATTTGGCGGAGGATGAGATCCGAATCATCGCTGACAAGGTGGCCGCCAAGGGCTTGAAAGTGGGCTCGGTGGTTGCTCCAGTGTGGCCAGGTACGGTGGGCAGCACGTCCATGGGTGGGCCCGAAGACCGGGAGAAGTTTGTTTTGGCGGTCAAGAAGGCCTGCCGGATCACCAAGATTTTGAAGGAGCACGGGGTCCGGGAATATGGGGCCATCCGGATCGATTCGGCCGACAGCCCTGAGCATTGGGCAGCAGACCCCGCGGGTAATACCAAGCGGATCGCTGAGACTTTCCGGGAAGCGGCCAAGGTGGCCCAAGACCATGGTGAACGCCTGGCAGCTGAGGGCGAGGTGTGCTGGGGCGGGATGCACAGCTGGAAGTACATTGTGGAACTACTGGAGACCGTGGGCATGCCCGGCGTCGTCGGGTTCCAAGCCGATCTGGCCCACACCTATCTTTATCTGCTGGGCGTAAATGCTCCCGAACATGCCTTGCTCCAACCCGGCTATTCCCAAGCGGAGTTCGATGCCGCTTACAAGCAAATGACCGATGCCCTCCGGCCTTGGACTCTTGACTTCCATGTTGCACAGAATGACGGCTCGGTCCACGGGACCGGGTCCCACGATAAAACGGGCAGGCATTGCCCGGCGGATGACCCGAATGGCAAAATTGATATCACCGCGGCGTCCGGGTACTGGTTGCGGGAGGCGAATGGGGAGCCGCGCAAGGTTCTCCAGCACATCTGCTGGGATGGATGCATGTTCCCCAATGCCATGCTCCAGAAGCAGGACACGTGGAACACGATCTTGGCAGCGATGATCCGGGTCCGCGACGCCCACGGTTGGTAGGCGACCCATTAACCCGCCCTCCAAACCCGCAGTCCAAACTTATCCATGGGCAACCCCCTTTGAAAAACGCCTCCAGGCGCCGTCCTCCCCAAACGGACGGGGCACCTGGAGGTTTTCGTGCCTTAGCCCCCGGAAACCTATCACAGCTCTCCGGGTGCGCTAATGGACGATTTCTTGTTTTTTCAACGGAGATTGTCACTCGCACGGTTCCATGCTGGAATCCTTCTTCTCCACACAAAAAAGCACTTAAATAAATGAGTCATAACAAAACATTGAACGTCGGGATCATCGGGTACGGGTTCATGGGGCGTACCCATGCCAATGCCTTCCGGAAGGTCACCAATTTTTTTACCCTTCCGTATCAGCCCGTACTCAAGGCTGCTTGCGGACGGGACGAAGTGAAGCTCAAAGCCTACGCAGAGAAGTGGGGTTGGGAATCGACCGAAACGGATTGGAGACGGATCATCGAGCGCGACGATATCGACATCGTCGATATTTGTACGCCCAATGACAGCCATGCTGAAATCGCCATCGCGGCGGCCCGGGCCGGCAAGATGGTCATGTGCGAGAAACCCCTTTCCCTGGATGGCCCCCAAGGAGCCGAGATGGTCCGGGAGATCGAGAAGGCTGGGGTGGCCAACATGGTTTGGTACAATTACCGCCGTGCACCCGCAGTGACTTTGGCAAAGCAACTCATCGACTCGGGTAAGCTGGGCCGCATTTTCCATTATCGCGCGAAGTTTCTTCAGGACTGGACCATCAACGCGGAGCTGCCACAAGGCGGTGCGGGGCTGTGGCGCTTGGATGCCGCGGCTGCCGGGAGCGGGGTCACTGGGGATCTCCTGGCGCACTGTATCGACACGGCGATCTGGCTCAACGGGAGCATCGATTCGGTGACGGCCATGACCGAAACCTTCATCAAGGAGCGCAAACATGCCCTGACTGGTGAGATGCAGAAGGTGAGCATCGATGACGCGTGTGCGTTCCTGGCCCGCTTCGGGAACGGCTCGTTGGCGACCTTCGAGTCCACGCGATATGCGCGTGGACACAAGGCCCTCAATACCTTTGAGATCAACGGGGAAAACGCTTCGATCGCATGGGATCTCCACGATCTCCACCGGCTCCAGTACTTCGATTACCGGGATGACAGCCAAACGCGCGGATGGCGTTCCATTCACGTGTCCGATACGGACCATCCGTACATGGGGAACTGGTGGGTGCCGGGCCTGCAGATCGGGTACGAACACACCTTTGTCCATCAGGTTGCCGATTTCCTCACAGGCGTCGGCACCGGGAAGTGGGCCTCTCCCACATTCCGCGACGCTCTGGAAACCCAGTATATCTGCGACGCGGTGCTCGACTCGGCTAAATCGGGCCAGTGGGTTTCAGTTCCAAAGGTCGTCTAAAAGTCCCAATAGAAAG
>JAYVTN010000132.1:0-2882 GCA_043788785.1 Spartobacteria bacterium
GCAAGCGGATGTCGCCGTTGCGTAGGAAAATTGCCGCCCAGCTCGTCATGGCGCAGCGCACAGCCGCGATCCTCTCGACTTTCAATGAGTGCGACATGAGTGCTGTCATGCGGCTGCGCTCGGACATGCAGGAGGCTTTCACCAAGGAACACGGCGTCAAGCTGGGTTTCATGTCCTTCTTCATCAAAGCGACTGTAAGCGCGCTCAAATCATTCCCGGCTATCAACGGGCGCATGGATGGCGAGGACTTTGTCCAAAACCACTTCTACGATATCGGCGTGGCCGTGGGCACCGAACGCGGTCTGGTGGTCCCTGTGATCCGCAATGCCGACCAGAAGTCGTTTGTGGAGATTGAACGGGATCTGGTGGATTACGCGGTCAAAGCCCGGGAGGGCCGGATCAAGATCGAGGATCTCCAAGGCGGCGTGTTGACCATTTCCAATGGGGGCATCTATGGCTCGCTGTTGAGCACCCCCATCCTCAACCCGCCCCAAAGTGGAATTCTTGGCATGCACAAGATCCAGGACCGGCCTATCGCGGAAAAGGGGCAGGTGGTCATCCGGCCCATGATGTACCTGGCCCTGAGCTATGATCATCGCGTGGTGGACGGCAAGGAAGCAGTCGGGTTCCTGGTACGCGTCAAAGACTGCATAGAGAACCCGGCCCGGCTCATGCTGGAGCTTTGAGTCTGGAACCCGCTGCCCCTGAAGCCATGCCTGCCGCCCCAGCCCCCCACGATCCCATCGCGATCGCTCTGGCCGAGGATGTCGGGTCAGGAGATCTGACCTCCAAGTACTTTGTCGGGCCCGAGTTGGCCAAGGCACGGATCTTCGTCAAGGCAATCGCCGTCGTCGCTGGCGTGGAGACCGCGGTGGAAGTTTTCCATCGCGTCGATCCCAGCTTGACCGTCACGGCGCTGGTCACCTCCGGCACTCGAGTCACCAAGGGCCAGACCGTTCTCGAAATCCAAGGCGCCGCCCGTTCCATCCTGACCGCCGAACGGGTCGCTTTGAATTTCCTCCAACGCCTGTCCGGCGTGGCGACCCTCACTCGCCGCTTCGTCGAGGCGGCCGGCAAACACAAGGCACGGATCCTGGATACGCGCAAAACAACTCCGGGCCTAAGGGCGTTGGAAAAAGCAGCCGTGGTTGCTGGCGGCGGCGTAAACCACCGCTTTGGCCTCTACGACATGGTGATGGTCAAGGACAACCATCTGCTGGCAGCCGGGCAGACTTCCGAACTCCAGGCCGCCATTCTCAAATTCCGCAAGGCCCATCCCGGGCTTCGTGTGGAGTTGGAAGCCGACACGCTTCAGCAGGTGCGCGAGTTTGTCGCCATGGAAGGCGTTGATGTCATCCTTCTCGATAACATGACCACAGGCGAAATGCGCGAGGCGGTCCGTTTGCGCACCGGTGAAATCGAGTTCGAAGCCAGCGGCGGCGTCACGCCGGAAACCGTGGGTGCCATCGCTTCGACGGGAGTCGATTTTGTGTCTGTGGGCGCTATGACCCACTCGGCGCCGGCTGTGGATTTCTCCCTCGAATTGTTGGCGTGAGCGCGTTGGATGTGCGCCTGTTAAAGGCGTTGCGGGCTGCGGGCCTCCATTGTCCGGGGAGCGAACTGGCCGCTCAAACCGGGGCGACTCTAGCCGATGTGGAGGTCCGGATCGCCGAACTCTCCCATGCCGGCTTCCAGATCGAGAACCGGCCCGGGTTCGGGTACCGGCTGCTCAATTCGCCCGACCGCTTGATTGCCGATGATCTCTGGGCCCGCCTGGGTGAGCACCAGTGGCTGCGCGACATCATCGTGTATGACCAAACCGATTCCACCAATGATCGGGCGGCACATTTGGGACGCGAGGGGGTTGCAGGAGGGGTGGCGATCTTTGCCGAAAAGCAGAGCGCCGGACGGGGCCGATTCGGCCGACGCTGGGATTCGGGCTCCCATCTCGGGCTCTGGTTTTCGATCCTGCTCAGGCCGGCTCTGCCGCTGGCTCTCTGGCCCCGGATCACTACCTGTGCGGCTGTGTCCATCGCCGCAGCCATCGAACGCCAAGTCCCTCTCCAGACCCGGATCAAATGGCCGAATGATGTGCAAATCCGCGGCAGGAAGGTCGCCGGGATCTTGATGGAAACGGGCTTGGACACCTCCCGCGTTCCCTTTGCGGTGTTAGGAATCGGGCTCAATGCCAACCAGCAACCCGAGCAGTTCCCGGAGGAGTTGCGCACCAAAGCGACCTCGTTGAGCCAGGAGGCGGGCCATTTGGTGGACCGGGCAGCTTTAGCGGTAGCCATCTTTGAGGAACTCCAAGCTCGTTGGGATCTGCTGGCATCCGGGTTTGATGTGATTCTATCCGAGGCCCAGCAACGGAGTGACCTATTTGGCCGCTGGATCCAGTTGCGGGCCGGCCAGAGCTTGATCGAAGGCATCGCCGAGGGCTTGGATTCCGAGGGCCATCTCCGGGTCCGCGACCGCGCGGGCGTCCTGCACGTTCTCAGCGGGGGCGAGGTGACCGTGGTGGGGAAATGACCGTGGGGGCGAAATGACCGTGGCGGGCGAAGTGACCGTGGCGGGCGAAGTGACCGGGGTGGGCGAAGTGACCGGGGTGGGCTCCGAAGGCTGAGCGGCGGTGACCCCTCTCTACAACATGGTTGAAGTGAATGGCATCTGGCGGTACTGGAGACAGGTAGTTCGACATGGACCGGCTGAACTGGGGGACGGCTAGAAGTAGTCCTCATCTACCCCAGCCCCAAAGGGGCACCCGCATACCAGCCCAGGGTGCAACCCCATAAGCGCTAACCCCCCGGGACTGAGATTAGGCCGCCCTGGCAGGGCTTCGCCGTCGGTGAATGCGCAACCCAGGGCGTTGCCCTGGGCTGGGG
>JAYVTN010000133.1:0-5779 GCA_043788785.1 Spartobacteria bacterium
GGCTTCGAACGCAACCTGAGCGCAGGGGAAATCTTGGAGCAATTTGTGGCTCTGCGACGCGAGGCGAACCAACTCGGGCGTCGACTCCAAACCGTGGTCTTTATGGGCATGGGCGAACCTATGCTTAATCTGGCGAATGTTTTAGCCGCAGTGAACACGATGGCCGATAACCGCCTCGGAGCTTTGGGTTGGCGCCAGATCACCGTATCCACCGTGGGAATTGTCTCCGGAATCGATGCATTGACGGCTACCGGCTTAAGCGTGCAGTTAGCCGTGTCCCTGCATGCGCCCGACGATAATACCCGCGCCCAGCTTCTGCCGGCTGGAAAACGCTTTGCAATCGCCGACATTCTGGCCGCCGCAGACCGGTTTCAAGCCAGTAGGGGCCGTTTCGTGACCATCCAATATTGCCTGTTGAGAGGCATCAACGACTCCCTCGCCCAAGCGCGAATGCTGGCCGAGGTGATGGCGGGCCGGAGAATGCACGTCAATCTGCTCCGCTACAATCCCACGGGGCTCAGCTTGCGCGGGCATGCCTATGAGCCGTCCCCATTTGACACAGCCGACGCTTTTGCCGCCGTCCTCAAGCAGGCAGGCGTTGTCGCCCATTTCCGCCGTTCCCGCGGCCCGGACATCGACGCGGCCTGCGGCCAACTCCGCCGCCGGTCGGCATTCCCGGGCTAGGCCGCTGCCAACCGCCCAGATCCACGCAATTCATCATGTCGCGATTCTCTGTTGTTTTCCTTTGCCTCATTTGGGGGGTCCACGCCCACGCCCTGACGCTGACCCTCGAAAGCACGCCCACCTACGGACTGGCCCATAATCCTACGCTGGCAGCCGCACGCCTTCGGATTGCCGAAGCCCGCGGACGGTTGCTGGGCAGCGGCCGTTGGACCAATCCCGAACTGGAGGTCGAGTACATGCAGAATCTCCGGATGCCTGAGCGCTCGATCCAGGTCGCTTTTACCCAGCGCTTTCCACTGACGGCGAGACTCCGACTGGAAAAAGCCGTATCCCGCTCGCAAGTGGCGGTAGCGGAGGCAGAGGTCCGCGAGGTTGAACGCAAACTGGCCGCAGAGATCGGCGCAGCTGTGGTCAAAGCCGTGGCCCTCCGTGAGCAGCGCGATCTGCGCGAGCAGCAGTTGGCCAATAGTCGCAAGCAGGCCGATATTGTTACCAAGCGGGTTGCAGTTGGGGAGTCGTCGGTTGCCGATGCCTTGCTTCTAGAGCTGGAGACGGCACAACTTGGAGTCGAACTCGTTCAGCTCACCGCCGCCCAAGCGGTCCTGGTGGGCGAATTGCGGCCCATGCTCGGGGTCAGCGCCGGAGAGCGCTTAGAAATCACTGGAAAGCTTGGCCCTGTATCGGCCCTCCCACCCAAGGGTGCTGGAGTCCAAGGGCGTGCCGACCTGGACGCCGCCCGCCACAGGGTGGCCGCCGCCCGCTCCAGCTTCAGCCTCGCCCAGTCCCGGAAGTGGGAGGATCTTGGGGTCGGTTTCACAGCCCGGGGCGAACAGACTCAAGATGCCCCGGAAGGGTTCTCCAACGATCATTTTCTGGGACTGCGTTTGAGCCTGCCCCTGCCAATCTGGAACCAGAATGAGGGACAAATCGCAGAGGCAGCGGCGGTTGCTAAACGCACTGCACTGGAAGGGGAGGCCCTGGCCTTCACGATCCGGAACGAAAGCGCGGCTGCGCGCGCCGAGATGGCTGCACTCGCAAACCTTGTCAGCGAATTCGATGACAAACTTCTACCCAAGGCTGCGCAGCTCGAAGCGCAGCTCCGGAGTGCTTACACGTCTGCCCAAGCTCCCCTCACGGAGGTTCTCCGGGCGGGGGCACGCCGCCTCGAGCTCGCCCAGCGCCGGTTGGACGCGCTCCGGGATTACCACCTCGCCCGGGTCCGGTACCAGTCCACCATCGGCCACAGGCCGACAAGTGGAGGCAAAGACTCAAAATAAATCCAAGACCCTCCCCTTCCACCTAAATGAGGCAGTGGTGGGGCGAGTTTAGCAGGAAAAAAGAGCAGTTTGGCGGGCGGGGTACTGGCGCTGATCTTGTTCTCGTTCTAGGTTAGGCGCTTCTGAGCGTCCCTTGACTCGAAAGCCCCGAAAAACTAACTTCGGCCATGAATTATCGCGAGCGAATCGTAATCGCCCCGCGCAACCGTAGCGGCAAGCCCAACATCCGCGGCACCCGTATCACCGTGGCTGACGTGTTCGATTATCTCGGCGGTGGCATGACCATTCCTGAGGTGCTGGACGATTTTCCCAACCTCACCGCTGACGACATTCAGGCATGCTTTGCCTTCGCTGGAGATCGCGACCGCCGCCTTAATGTCGTTCCTCATGAAGCTGCTCTTCATTCAGGCACTCGAAGCGGATCTTTTTGAGGCGGTTCTCGTCCTCTCGTAGTAACGAAGCGCCTACAAGTCGGTGGAGCCAACTGCCTCCGCGCGTCATGCCGGCTGCTTGCCTTGCGGACTCGGCAGCACCCGTCACGCCGCGCTCCGGCAGTCGCTCACCATGTTAGTGAGCCCGAAACCGGGACCGCGCGGTACCCGCGTGCCGATCCGCGGAACCTCGGTCCAGGGCCGCCTTCGCATGAAGGGACGGGTACTCCATTGGAGGTCGGTAGCTGGATACAAGGCGCGCGGAAATGAAGATTTAAACGTGAAGTTCGAAGGGCGGCGTGGCGCGGCCTGCCTTCGGGTATGCGCGCGGCGACTGCACCTGCCGAGGGCACGCTTCATCCTTCATACTTCATCCATCAACCGTCGTTTTCCTACCGCACAGGCACGCTGGGCTGGGGGGCTGGGCGCAGATGCCGGGACAGGAAGGCTCCTATCAGCTCAAGCTTAGGCGCAGCCGTGAATTGCCCGCCCCCGTGACCCGCCCCCCCCAATAGGTCCAAGGTGGCATCCGCACCTACGGCTTTGAGCTTGTCATAGAAACGTTGGCTTTGATCCACGGGCACCAACTCGTCCCGGGTGCCGTGCATGATGAGCAGGGGCGCCGCTTGTTTGGTCACCCATGTGACAGGGCTAGCTTGGCGGGCCAAGTCCAATCGTGTGGAAAGATCGCCACCCAAGAGTCGGGTTAACGCTGAACCCCGCTTTTGTCCGGCAGCCACCTGGTCGGGTGCGTTGAAGGCTAAAAAATCTGTAGGGCCGAACCAATCGACGGCGCACTGGACGGCACTCGATTGAGCCAAGTTGGCCCCCACTTCAAAGTCCTGTGTCTGGCCAGTTACCGCCAGCAACGCAACCAGATGACCGCCAGCGCTGCCGCCCCATACCCCGATATGTGCCGGATCGTAGCCGTACTCGGAGGCATGTGCGCGCAGCCACCGCAGGGCCGCCTTACAGTCTTGGATTTGAGCAGGAAAAATGGCCTCGGTGCTGAACCGATAGTCGAGGCTCGCTAACGCGTATCCTTTCCCAAGCAAAGCTAATCCGGGGGGCCGTTCTTTGCTGCCGCCTGTCCAACCTCCCCCATGGATCCAGACAACAAGCGGCACTCCCTTCGCATTGCTGGGAAGATAGAGGTCGAGCTTTTGGCGCTCATGGCCGCCTTCGACATAGGCCAGATCAGCGAGCTTGCGCGTTCCGTCCGGCAATGTTTGGGCCAGCGCCCCTGCGAGGAAGCTCCACCCGGTTCCCAGCACGATTGCAACCAGCAGTAGGCGAACGAGGTGTTTCTTCATCAGGCGACGGATAAAAGGCCCGAGGTTGCTGGCCATGTCAAAGGACAAAAGAGGCGGGGGGACGGCATAGGGATTGGCCTCAAAGAACGCATAGAACACAGAAGGAGTGCTGGCAGCCAAAATGCCTTTGCGTTCTATGCGTTCTATGAGGCTAGAAAGACTGCCTTGGCTGACTCAGAGCGTTGCTCCCACGTCCGCTTAAAAGCCTCAATAATCTTCATGGCCCTTCATGCTCTTCATGGTTGAAAGTCATCGGTGTCCGCATCGGGAAGCCTAGCCAAACACGGGTACACTTCGCTTTCCTCTGGGCTGACCGTTTACCGCCCGAGGCCTCCACCGCCAATTTGCCGATCTCATCCTCAAGCATCCTTGCGTCTTTGCGGCTTGGCGTGAATTTCCGCCCCTAATCCGGGCTTGATGACGTGAATCTTGGCGTGAGCCTTCCGTTGAGGATTCGAAGGGAGTTTTGGTCTCACGCAAAGACGCCAAGACGCAAAGATTTTCCTCTCACCCCGGAAAGTCCGGCCCGCGTGTTTTCCTATGGTCGATTCCTGCCCCTCCGAATAACCTTCGATTTACTCCGCAAGCCGACAATACCCTCCCAAACTGAACCCACAGGGTTGTTCCTCCCGGAACCCCAAAACAACCCAGGAACATCGAAATGATCCCAATCAGCCTACAAGAATACAGCATCACCGTAAAAGAAGTGTTCCACAACCTGCCGCCCAGTGAGCTCTACGAGCATGCGATCCGGTACGAAAAAGATGCGCGCATTGCCCAAAACGGGGCCTTGGTGGCTTATTCGGGTAACAAGACGGGCCGCTCGCCTAAAGACAAACGGGTCGTCAAGCACCCGGACTCCGAAAAGGATGTGTGGTGGGGCCCGGTAAACATCCCCCTGGACGAGGAGACTTTCGACATCAACCGGCAGCGGGCCATCGATTACCTTAATACCCGGGAGCGGCTCTATTGCTTTGACGGGTTTGCCGGGTGGGATCCCAACTACCGGATCAAGGTGCGGGTGCTCTGTTCGCGTCCTTACCACGCCTTGTTCATGCACACCATGCTGATCCGGCCCTCCCACCAGGAGTTGGCCACTTTCGGCAAACCCGAGGTGGTTATCTTCAACGCCGGCGCATTCCCAGCCAACCGACTTACCCACGGCATGGCTTCGAGCACATCCATCGACCTCAGTTTGGAACGGGAAGAACTCGTCATCCTTGGGAGCGAATACGCGGGGGAGATGAAAAAGGGGGTCTTTACCGTGGTCAACTATCTGGCCCCCAAGCGTGGGGTGCTCTCGATGCATTGCTCCGCGACTGCAGAGAAAACCACCGGGGTCTCTTCCCTGCTCTTTGGCTTGAGCGGGACCGGTAAGACCACGCTCTCAGCCGATCCCAAGCGCCACCTCATAGGCGATGACGAGCACTGCTGGAGCGATGATGGCATTTTCAACATCGAAGGCGGCTGTTACGCCAAAGCCATCAACCTCTCCGAAGAGAGCGAACCGGACATTTTCAAAGCGCTGCGGTTCGGGTCGGTTCTTGAAAACGTGGTACTCAACGAGGAACACACCGTGGACTACGGCGACACTTCGATTACCGAGAACACCCGGGGCGCGTACCCGATCGAACACATCAACAATGCGAAGATCCCGTGTGTGTCCGGACACCCTACCGATGTCATCTTCCTGACTTGCGATGCTTTCGGAGTCCTCCCGCCCATCAGCTCCCTATCCGCGGCTCAGGCCATGTACCATTTCATGAGTGGCTACACGGCCAAGGTCGCAGGCACCGAAATGGGAATCACCCAACCCCAAGCCACGTTTTCGCCCTGCTTCGGCGGGCCTTTCCTTGTCTGGCACCCGAGCAAGTACGCAGAGTTGTTGGCCGGAAAACTCCGCACCCACGGTTCGCGTGTGTGGCTGGTGAACACGGGTTGGGGCGGCGGGGCTTATGGCGAGGGCAAACGCATCAGCCTCCGTCACACCCGCGCCATTATTGACGCGATCCACAGCGGTGCCCTCCGCAATGCACCGACCCAGCGCGACCCCGTGTTCGGGTTCGAGGTGATC